>WRCE01000033.1 GCA_009784005.1 Candidatus Methanimicrococcus labiotermitis | reverse complement strand
TGAAAAAGTAATTGTCCATATGGGTGTCGGCGAAAGCGGCCAGCACCTTGTTGATGCAGAAAACATATTGACGGAAATCACCGGACAGACGGTTATCAGAGCATTTGCGAAAATGACTGTGCCTGCTTTCGGTATCAGAAAGAAAGAGCCTATCGGCTGTAAAGTGACCCTTCGAGGCGAAAATGCGGAAACTTTCCTCACAACCTCCTTGGGCATCGTTGAAAACACTCTCAGAAGCTCACAATTCGATAAAAACGGAAACGTTTCTTTCGGTATTGAAGAGCACACAGATTTCCCCGGTATGAAGTATGATCCCAACATCGGTGTTTTCGGAATGGACGTTGTCGTCGTTTTGAAACGCCCCGGTGACAGAATCAGCAAGAGACGCATTGGACAAAGAAAAGTTCCGTACGGGCACAAAATGAACAAAGAAGATGCGATCGCATTCCTCAAGGAAAATTACAGTGTGGAGGTCGTTTAAAATGGTACAGACGAAAAAGAAATTCGGAAGAGGCGCAAATGAGTGTAAGCGTTGCAGCCGCAAGCAATCACTTGTCCGCAAATACGGCATTTACTTATGCAGACACTGCTTCCGTGAAGTTGCCCCGAAAATGGGCTTTAACAAGTACAGCTGAGGTGACAAGTATGGTATTATTCGATCCTCTTGCAGATGCGTTATCCGTTATTAAGAATGCCGAAAGCGTCGGAAAGACTTCTTGTGTTATCCGCCCGGCTTCCAAAATTATCGGAAACGTTTTGAACGTGATGAAAGAAGGCGGCTACCTTGACTCTTTTGAGTATGTCGAAGACGGCAAGGCCGGTGTCTTTGAAGTGAAACTCGCCGGTGCGATTAATGTCTGCGGTGCGATTAAGCCCCGCTACTCCATCGGTATTGAAGACTTCGAGAAGTGGGAAAAGAGATATCTCCCCGCCAAGAACTTCGGCGTTCTCGTATTGACCACATCCAAAGGCGTTTTGTCTCATCACGACGCCCGTGAACAAAATGTCGGCGGCAAGCTGCTCGCTTACGTTTATTAAGGGGGAACTGAAATGACAAAAGAAATTTCAAGAACCGTAGAAGTTCCCGCCGGCGTCACTGTCAGTTATGACAACCGCGTGATGACCGCAAAAGGCCCCAAAGGCGAAAACGTCAGAGAGTTGTACTACCCCGGCATTGTGATTACCGCTGAATCCGGTCTTGTGACCGTTGACACGGATATCCAGAGAAAGAAGTACAAGGCCATGGTCGGTACATTCGCTTCCCACATCAACAACATGATTCTCGGCGTCACGGAAGGTTTTGAGTACAAGATGTCTATCGTTTACTCACACTTCCCGATGCAGACGAAAGTTGACGGCAAGACCTTTGTCATCAGCAATTTCCTTGGAGAAAAGAAGCCCCGCGTCTCTAAAATTGTCGGCGCGACCACCGTTAAGGTCAACGGCAACAGTGTGACTGTCTCAGGCATTTGCAAGGAAGACGTCGGCCAGACAACGGCGAACATTGAGCAGAAAACCAAAATCAAGAGATTTGACCCGCGTGTTTTCCAAGACGGAATTTATGTGGTGGAGAAATAAAGGTGATTCAAATGACAGAAGAAAACAAAATTGTTGAAAACGTCTGCGACGCCCCCATCTCAACCAATTTGCTTGATGCGGACCCCGAGTTCAGACGTTTGTTCAAAGTGAGAAAAGTTCAAAAGGCCAAGAAACCGACTTTCCGTAAACAGTGCCACCACAAGTTCAAGAGATTGACAACGGCGTGGAGACGCCCGCGCGGTCTTCAGAGCAAGCAGCGCGCCGGTATCCTCGGCAAAGGCGCAATCGCGACCGTCGGCTACGGCAGCCCTGTCCTTACTAAAGGCTTGCACCCGTCCGGCTACGATGAAGTTTTGGTTTACAACGTGGATGACTTGGTTCTTGTCGACCCCGAATTTGAAGCTGTCAGAATCGGCGGCAAAGTCGGCGCCAAGAAAAAGGCGGCCATTGTTGAGAAAGCCAAAGAATTCAACATCAAGGTGTTAAACCCGGGAAAGGGGGAGTAAAACCATGGCAGATTTGAAAAACCAAAAGAGAATGGCCTCCTTGATCCTCGGCTGCGGCAGAGACCGTGTCTGGCTTGACCCCGCAAAAGAAGACGAGATTTCAAAAGCCATTACCCGTGAAGACATTCGCGGCCTTATTTCCGAAGGTATCATCAAAGCCAAGAAAGTCAAAGGCATCAGCCGCGGACGCGCCAGGCTTGTTGACGCAAAGCGCAAATACGGTCACAGAAAAGGCCCCGGTACCCGCAAAGGTAAGAAGGGCGCCAGAACTGACACGAAAGGTTTGTGGATGAAGAAAATCCGCGCTCTCAGAAGAAGACTCAAAGAGATGCGCGCCGATGAAACCCTCGACAAATCCGCGTATTGCAAGTTTTACAGAAAGGCCAAAGGCGGCGAGTTCAGAAACGTCGCTCACCTCGAAGCCCACGTCAAAATAATGGAAAACAAATAACCGCGTATCCTAAAATTGCGGCCTTCTCGGCCGCAGTTTTATTCTTTTTTTTGTTTTTACTGCCCTTTGTTTTTACTGCCCTTTGCTTTTCTGCCCTTTGCTTTTCTGCCCTTTGCTTTTACTGCCCTTTGTTTTTACTGCCCTTTGTTTGCTTTTTCCTCTCTTTGTTTGCTTTCTCCTCTCCTTGTTTTCCTTCTCCTCTCCTTGTTTTCCTTCTCCTCTCTTTGTTTGCTTTCTCCTCTCCTTGTTTTCCTTCTCCTCTCCTTGTTTTCCTTCTCCTCTCCTTGTTTTCCTTCTCCTCTCCTTGTTTTCCTTCTCCTCTCCTTGTTTTCCTTCTCCCCCTCCTTGTTTGCTTTCTCCTCTCCTTGTTTTCCTTCTCCTCTCCTTGTTTTCCTTCTCCTCTTCTTGTTTTCCTTCTCCTCTCCTTGTTTTCCTTCTCCTCTCCTTGTTTTCCTTCTCCTCTCCTTGTTTACCTTCCTCTCCCTTTTGTTTGCCTTTCGTTTATTCTGCCGACCGGCGTATTCAATAGGCTGCTATGCCGATGCCATCTCTCTCAATAATGTTTCATTCGTATTCGATGATGTCACAGTTTATTGAGACTTTTTTTAGTCAAATGCCGGTTTATTCGATTGGCAACTTTGGGTGCCATTATATTTTATCGTGATTTGCGGTTCAGGTTTCAATGCCGGCGCCGGCGTTTTTTACAGGCGGCACGCCGTATGTCACAACGAATCGGTACACCCGTCTGTTTCAACTCGAAATCTATGATGTTACCGATATCTATTTATGCATGTATCTTACAACATAGATATTGATTGAATGGTGTTGGATATGGTTGTTTCGGTATAGAATCTCTTAAAAAAAGGTTGGTGTAAATATGAGATCTATATTTTTTGTAGCGGTCGTCGTGGCCGTTTTTGTACTAATGTGCGGCACGGCTTCGGCTGCTCAGATTGAGATTTATTCTGCTGCCGATTTGATGAAAATCGGCACGGGAATGAACGACGGCGTTAACTGGACAATGGACGATGAGTATTTTTTGATGAATTCGATTGATTTGAGCGGCATACCTTTCGTGCCGATTGGGACGGCCTTAAATCCGTTTAACGGGTCACTATACGGCAACGGGTATACAATTTCCGGGCTTAAAATTGATTTACCTGATACTGACGGCGTGGGATTGTTCGGGTATGCATATATCACTTCTTTTAATGATATTACGGTGACGGATTTTGATATCCATGGCAATTCTGCAGTCGGCGTTCTTGTCGGGTATACTGAGATAGGCTCTTTTTCAAATTGTCATTTGTCAGGCGGCGGCAGCGGCAATGCCACGGTGACTGCAAAAAATAATAATGTCGGCGGTTTTATCGGGGAATCAGATTACATTCATTTCGATGAGTGTTCTGTTTCAGACGTTACGGTAACTGCCGGCGATTCGGGCGCAGGCGGTTTTATCGGGAGCAACAATTGCTTCTACGTTCTCTCGAATAGTATCGTTTCAAGCGATGTCGGCGCTGTTACGGTGACCGCAACCTACTGCGCAGGCGGCTTCGCCGGAATGATTTCGGAAGGCACCAATTTTGACAGTACGGTTTTTGGGGCGGTTACAGTGACTGCTGAATTTTATGCCGGCGGTTTTGTCGGTTTAGCTGAAAATTATTGTGAGTATATGAATTGTACTGTCACAGGCGATGAGGATTACCCTGTTACAATCAGTGTCAAATACAGCAATGCCGGCGGTTTTTCCGGAGGCACCTATGCAAGTACGGAAAATAATTATCTTTTTTTTATTGATTGTTCAGTTTCAGGCGCTGTGACAGTCATTGCCGATGTCGCCAATGCCGGCGGTTTTGGCGGCGAATCTAATCATTGTATGCTTTTAAATTGCTCTGTTTTGAGCGGCAGCGGCGCTGTTACGGTGATTGCGTATGACGGCGCCGGCGGCTTTATCGGATCCTTTTTTTCAGGCGAATTTTATGATTGTTCTGTTTTTGGGGAGCTTACAGTAACTGCTGACCATTCTGCCGGCGGTTTTGTCGGCAATATTTTAGTGAATTGCGATTTTTTTAATTGCACTGTCACAGGTGATGAGATTTATCCTGTTACAATTATTGTCGATTTCGATGATGCCGGCGGTTTTGTCGGATTCGCCGGTCGTTATTTCGATAGTAATAATATTAGTTTTTATGATTGTTCAGTTTCAGGCGCTGTGACAGTCATTGCTAATGCCGGCAGTGCCGGCGGTTTTGCCGGTGAATCTGAATATTGTATTCTTTTCAATTGTTCTGTTTCGGGCGGCAACGGCGATAACGGCGGCAGCGGCGATAACGGTGGCAACGGCGGCAACGGCGATAACGGTGGCAACGGCGGCAACGGCGGCAACGGCGCTGTTACGGTGATTGCGTATGACGGCGCCGGCGGCTTTATCGGATCCCTTTTTTCAGGCTACATTTACGAATGTTCTGTTTTCGGGGATCTGACAGTGATGGCTGATTATTCTGCCGGCGGTTTTATCGGCAATACTTTTTAGTGTTGCGATTTTTTTAATTGCACTGTCACAGGCGATGAGATTTCTCCTGTTACAATCATTGCCAATTTCGATAGTGCCGGCGGTTTTGAAGGATATACGAGTTTTGGTTCCGATGATGGCGGTTCTTATAGTTCTAATTACGAAGATTGTTCAGTTTCGGGCGCTGTTACTATCATTGCCGATAATTACGCCGGCGGTTTTGCAGGCAACTCTAACCATTGTAATTTTTTAAATTGTTCAGTTTCGGGCAACAGCGATGGTACTGTTCTGGTCTCTGCCGGAAATTATTCAGGCGGTTTTGTCGGCAGCGTTTTGATTTTCACCAATCTTTTCAATTCTTCGGTTTCGGGTGATGGCGACGGCGCTGTTGAAGTGATTGCCCGCCATTCTTATGCCGGCGGCCTTGTCGGATCAGCCAATGACGGCTGTTTTATAAATTGTTTGATTACAGGCGTTAATAATAAGGCTGTTACGGTAGCGGCTAAAAATTATGCCGGCGGCATTGTCGGATCAGCCAATGACGGCATTTTTGAAAATTGTTTGATTACAGGTGACAATCGTAGGGCTGTTACAGTAACGGCTGATAATTATGTCGGCGGTCTTATAGGGTGCCTTCATCAGGGTGGTTACTTAAATATTTGCTCTGTTGTTAACGCAACGATTGGGAGCTACGGCAAAGCCGGCGGCTTGGGCGGTTCTTTTGAAAAGACAGTTGTTTACGATTGTTCTGTTATCGGCGGAATGATTTATGGGCTCGACAGTCTTTTCGGCGACGGTTCTTATGTCGGCGGCCTTGTCGGTTATTCAACAGGCTGCGACTTTATCTACAGTTATGTCCATGACGGAATAGTTAGCGGAAATCAGTCCGTTGGCGGCTTGGCAGGGTTTGCCATCTCCGATTCGGACTTCCCTTCTTATTTCAATAAATCTTTTGTTTCGGGCAATACAGAAATAGTCGGAAGCGAATATGTCGGCGGTCTTGTCGGCCGTACCGGAAACGCAGATTTCGACATGTGCTTTTCGGCAGGAGTGGTTTCGGGCATTAATTTCATCGGCGGCCTAATCGGCGAAGGACAGGAGAACACCTCTGTTTCATATTGTTATTCGACCGGCAGCGTTTATGGAGCCTCCGATCAAATCGGCGGCCTTGCCGGTCGTTTTTCTGCAAGTTCTCCCTCAATTGATATTACGAGTTGTTTGGCATTGAATGAATTTGTCCACGGCAGTTATGACGTCAACGACTTTATCGGAAAAACAGACACGACAGATTCGGGTGCAGTCACGATAACGGATTGTTTCTCTTGGGAAAATACGACAGGCTACAATTTTACTTTCAGCGGGGACGTAACGCTTGTTTCTTCCGAAGAAGTTTGGGATACTTTTCCGGGAAGCGTATGGGACAGCTGGCCCC
This sequence comes from Candidatus Methanimicrococcus labiotermitis, assembly GCA_009784005.1. Classification (GTDB taxonomy): domain Archaea; phylum Halobacteriota; class Methanosarcinia; order Methanosarcinales; family Methanosarcinaceae; genus Methanimicrococcus; species Methanimicrococcus labiotermitis. The sequence continues at coordinate 11,961 of WRCE01000033.1, read as the reverse complement.
CTTACGGAGGCTTGTGGCTGAATTCGTATGATTTGTTTTTGCTTCCGACCCCGTTATGGTGGGACATCGCTATTGAAGCTGACGCATCGCATTTGATTCCGGTGAACGTTTGGGTCCGATACCATACAAACTATCCAAACAATCCTGACAATCCAAACAATCCTGACAACCCAAACGATCCTGACAATCCAAACAATCCCGAATCTGACGCCAATGAAAATTATAATGCGTCAGTTCCGTATAAGCAAACGCATACGGTTCTCGGCGCTGCCGGCGAAAATTTCAATTTCAGCAGTTACGGTTATGTTTTTACGGGCTGGAACACAGAATCCAACGGCAGCGGCGTATCTTACACTCCCGGTGAATTGACCGATAATCTGACATTATCTTTTGACTTGCACGCGCAGTGGGAACCGGAGCCGACATACGACATTTTCTACGATGACAACGGCGGCAGCGGCGGCCCCGGGACAATCACCGGCGTTTTAAACGGCACCTCTACTCTCTCGGAAACAGAGCCTGTGCACGCCCCCGAAGACGGCGTTGACGTGCTGTTCATCGGCTGGAGTTTAACAAGCGCCGCCATTCTCAGCGCGGACGACCCCGTTCCCGCTCAGGTAACCGTTGTGACGGTCAGCGGCGAAAACGTCACCTTGTACGCGGTGTGGGGCTTTGACGAAAACGAAAACGGCAAACCCGACGTGACAGAGACAAAGGACGAGGAGACAAATGACGGCCACTCAAAAGCAGGTTCCGGTTTCGGCAGCGCAAACGTCTCCATTTCCAATGGATCGTTTTCGCCTGAACAAAATCCGGTATCAACAACCGATGGTCAAGGCACCGAAGGTCAAGGCACCGATGGTCAAGGCACCGATGGTCAAGGCACCGATGGTCAAGGCACTGCCGGTCAAGGCACTGATGGCCATGAAGGGCAGCCGATGAGTAAATATTCGTCTCCGCGTTTCGTTTTATTGGTCATAATCGCAGGAATTTTTTTCTTATTTATATGGAAAAGGAGAAGCGATAAGGATGAGAAGGACGAGAAGAAAAACTGAAGGGTAATATGATTTAGAGAATCTGAGAAATTTCAGGAATTTGAAAAATCTGAAAAACCAAAAAAAATCTGAAAAGAAAATCAACAAACCGCTGTCTTAACAGCGGTTTTTTTTATTTTTATCTTATCAATTCCTTTATGCCCCGTCTTTTTTAAAAAATGAGAATTTAAGGGCGGAGGAGTCGTTTTGTTTATGGCGCCGGCTTAAATTTTTCTGAATTCGGCAAGCTTGCTTTTGAAATATTCTTTTCCTTCCAAAAATTCCGCAACGGAGAAGACTTCGAAATTGAACGTTTCATCATAATCGCCAAGGCCTTTCAGGACGGTGTAATCGATGTTTCCTTGGCCGGGGGCGAAGTGTTCGTCGCCGCCGTAGCGTCCTTGGTCGACGCCGTGGTTGTCGTGAATGTGAACGTGAACGACATGAGGCGAAATTGTTTTTACAAAAGCCGCCAACTTTTCCTGATTGCCGCCGCACGTCAGGTTGGCGTGGCCGATATCAAGCGTCGCGCCTAAGTAATCGGAATCCACTTGATTGACCGCGGATACGAGTTCTTCCGCGTGACAGCATAAATTCAACGGGTCCGTGTACTCTTTATTTTCAAGCCCGATCATGACGCCGACGTCTTCCGCGTATGCCGCCAACTGTTTTAAATTGTTGACCATCCTGCCAAACGATTTTTTGGCGCCGCCTTCGGTAATTCTTCCGGGGTGAATCACAATGACATCGGCGCCCGCGTGCGCTGAGATATCCAGCGCCTCATACATCAAAGCAAACTCGGCCGGCCCCATATTTGCCGTATCGACCGCCAGCTCTTTGGGATGTTCGCCTTCAGGGTCGGGATGATAAGGCGCGTGCGCCGTGCAGTAGAAGTCGTATGAAAAAAACTCATCAAAAAAAGCATCCAAGCGGTCTGTTTGGAGTTCTTTGTTTTTGTAAAGATTCATTTTCGGAATGTAAAGTTCAATAGAATCCGCCGAGCCTTCCAGTTCTGCCAGCGGTCCCGCAAATATCGAAACACCGTATTTCATAATGAAGTAAAAAGAAACAGGAATATATTAATTTGAGTGTTGAAATTTTTGAGATTTTTTTGTTGACATTATGTCCCGTTTTCAGATGCAAAAACGAAATCGACTTGCACATCATTGCAGTAAGAACGGGTTAATGTTTATATACTATTGTCAACTCTTATTATATTATTTGACCCGCTGTAGAACATTTTTCACACAAATCGTTCGTTCAAAGGTGAGATATTAATGGAAACAAAAGACATCATCGCTCTCATTCTCATAGAAGTCGCCGCCTTCGTGTTGGCTTTCGCATGGTTTCAAAACATTTACGACCCGTACGTTTGGGTTATCACGTTCTGCCTCCTCATTATCGTCGGTATTCTCTTCTACATGATTCTTTCAATCAACGCACGCGTCGCCGCAATGGAAAAGAGAATGGAGTCACGCGATAAAGCCATCCGTATCAGTATCATGACGGTTGAGGCGGACTTGGAAAACAAACTGGACAAACTCAACAGCAACGTTGAGAAAGCCGTTTCAGAAATTAATAAGAAAAGATTCATTTAATCGATCTTTTCTCTTTTTCTATTCTTTCCGTTCTTTTTTTTGTTTTTTGATTGACTTTTCTTTTTGATAAGCCGGCTTGTGAAAAAAATAATTTAAAAATTTGAACAACATCTCATTGATTTTAATTACAGCTCAAAAGTTTTGTTTAATACGCTATTATATGGATGTTATCACTGGTTTGTAAAAATGGGTCACTTTGAAAATCATTATCATCTGTGATGTAATAAAATGACTCGGCTTTTCTTGTATAAATTGAGAAGTAATCGACTGGTTCATAAAAGTGTTTATCAAAATCTGAAATAAAAAATTCAAGATTCGAACTTGACAGAACATCATCTCTGAGTTCATAGTTTGAACGAATTTGCCTATACGCAATTTCAAGTTTATTTTTTACATTCACTCTTTCGGCAGATATTTTTCGATAATCTTTTTTTGTGAATGTTTTTTTGCTAATATCGTTCAAAGAACAATATGTATCGTATTCAAATCGTTCGATTGCATGTAAAACTTCTTGCAGATTTAAAGAACAAACTGCCAAAGTATTCCCATTTTTCTTTAAGTTTAAAATATAATTTGAAAAATCTTGAATTTTGGGTGATTGGGCACGAGAAGAATTCACGTGAAAATGATATAAGATATTTGCATCAATAAAAAATGGTAAGCACGAAGCAGAAGGAGGCTTTTTCGTTCCTGATAAGTTATATATCATCGGCTTCACATCTCTCGGACGACAGCTTCTGTAAGTTCAGCCATTTTTTTTTTATCTTCAGCGCTTAACTTGTAATATTCAATCGCATTATCAAATGAATGTTTATGTGTTAATTGCCCGACCTCTGAAAGATTTTTTAATGAAAATGTTTTTTCATATTCTTCGGTGGTCATTGATTCTAAATGACATGTTAAAGCCATATTAAAAAACAACGTTGTGAAGTATTTTACATCCGAAAAATCAATCTCTATTGATTCATTTGCACGTCTTTTTTCTAAAGATTCATCTATTTTTGACAAAAGCGCTTTGGCATCATCTGCCGAAAATCCGCTAGAGATGATTTCTTTTGCTATTATAATCATAATCAGTTCCTTCATATTTCATATATGCATAAATCATCAGGAATTATATCCATTTCAAATAACGTTCCGATAAATTTGTTTTCGAGAGTATTGTATCTGGATCCTTTCTCTTTTGAGAAGGTAAACAAGACATTTCCTGTACAAATACGTACTTCACCTTTGTTAACTTTTGCAAATTCCAATAATAATGAAAGGCCTAAACCCCTCGGAACGCTTCCGGGCTTAGTCGTGTTTAGAGACTTTAAAGCCCATTTCAATGCATCAGAATCTGTCATTGGTTCACCCAAAAACTCTTGTACATTTCCGGCAATACCAATACCTGTATCATATACTGAGAAGCAATACGTTCTATTAGCTTTAAAATATTTCCCGGCTATTATGTAAGTCGCATTTGAATGCTCAAAAGCATTATTGTACACTTCACCGATTCTGGATACTAATAGCTCTTGCAGCCCTTCACTCATTGTTACAGGAGCATCTTTTATTATCCCTAAAACTAAAGGAATGAGTTCTTCTTTACTTTCGATACGCTGAAACCTTTGTAATTTAGCGGTCGGGTTGCTGTAGTAATCGTAAATGTCCATATTTTTCATATGAGTCATAATTCTGGGGGGCAAAACCAGACTTACGGTTTTCTGATGCTGTTTGCCTAACATCGGCAGGCAACCAATAATAAATGTAAAAGTTCTTCCCACGCGTCCGGAATTATGAAACTCAATATTAATGCTGCTGTCCGGCGTATCTATAATTTGATTTTGTAGCATAGCCAAACGATCATAAACGATTTGGCCTTTAGAAAGTCCTTCTCTAAAGTCTATTTCCATGGTTTTACCAAACTATTGTTGAAATGTTAATAGCGTACAAGATGAATACCACCGATAGCAAAGATGTTATCCAAATAAGTTAATGGCTATATAGCATTTTCGTTATTTTTTTCAAAGCCAAAAAAAATCAAAAGGTATTTAGCTGTCTTTATTGTTCTTTCCCTATGGATTCTTTTAAACAAAATGCTGTTGTTTTCGATTGCGCCGGAACTCTTGTTGAAATGTATCGCGTGACGAAGGAGCTCAAAACCGGCAAAATCATTTTAGACGCCGACAACCTGAAATTGGTGACGGAATCGACCGGCCGCGGTTTGATCATTATTGACACGCCTCTGTCTTTGATGCAAACTCAGCCGCCTGAACGCCTGCTGTCCGACTTTTTGCGTCAGGAAAAAATCCCGTTCGGCGTGGCTTACGCGGCAAAAGGGTTTGACGCCGGTGACATTTCCCGCATTTTAATGACTGATAAAACGGAGATTCGCCACTTCTTAGAAACGAATCTGGAAGCCGTTTCTCAATTCGATGACATCATCTATGAGGTGTTTGGTTTCATCATCGACTCAAATGAAAACAGAATCACCCACGCGATGAGCACGGGCGGAAAACTCTTTGACAGCGCAAGAAGCGTTGCCGCTGCCGCCGCCGTCAACTGCGACCTCTTCATCGCGTCGGGCGACGACTACGGTAACTTAAACCGTGTCGCCGACAAACTGGGCATTCCCTTGGATAACGTGGTCGGCCTTTGCGATGACGCCAAAAAAGAAAAAATCGTCAGAGAACTTCAAAGCCACTACCCGAAAGTCATCATGATCGGCGACGGCATCAATGACATATTGGCAATGAAGGCCGCCGACTTCAGCATCTTAATCAGCCGGAGCAATTACCATACCCCAAACGAACTCAAAGACGCCGCCGATGAAATCGTTGACGACCTCGGCGAATGCACGGAAGTTTTGAACGGGTATATTTTGGAATGAGAATTTGAATGAGAATTTGAATGAGAAGCAAAAGTAATGAACAAGTGAATCAGTGGGTGAAATAATATGATGCCTTCAGAATTTAAAGAAGAAGAAACGGCGATAAAAAAGCTGACTGACCCTGATGAATTAACAGAAATTGCAAACAGTAACGATACGCATAAATATGTTTACAAATGGGAGACCAACGAATGTATGAGTTGCGGCGATTGCACGCGTCCTTTTGACAGGTATGCCAAAATGGAGCGCTGTAATTTATTCTATCAGGTTACCGAGCACACTTTAGACCTGCGTGAAACAGCGCGGGAAAGACTTGCCGAACTTAGGGGATAAGCCGTTTATCGCCATGGGTCATGATTTGTTCGTTTATAGGACAATCCATTCCCTCTCCTGTTTCGGGCATTGATAATTTCATTTCTCTGTATATCGAAAATGTTAATTATCGGTTGTCAATCCAGTTTCCGCCTGTTTGTTTTCTGCATTTTTTGCATCTTTGGTAGTCATAATCCCACCCATGCGAATGGGAAGATTTGCTTACCCACTCGTGGATTTCCTCGTCACTGAAACATTTAATCCCTTTCGCTTCCCAATGATTTATTATTTTTTCAAGCGCCCTTTCATTTGCAATCTTTTTAACGACATTTTTATGGGTCGAATATTCTTCAACCGCCATCGCTATTTCTATCAGAGCCGCTTCGTTTGTAATATGTTCAAGTGCATGGCCGACACTCCAATTTTTTGCAATTTTTATCCACACAGTTTCGTCAACGTTAATTTTGCGGGAAATTAAATAAAGGATATACCCGTTTTCTTCCAGCTCGGAAATTTCTCTCAAATTGTTTTCATCTGTAATTTTTTCAACAGCAATTTTACGAACACTTTCGCTTTTATCATCCTTTGCAATGCCAAATAATACCGCTTCATCCGTTATCTGTCCAATGGCGGCCTGACGAACAAGCTCAGATGTATCGGTTAACGCTACCTTTTTCAAAACTGCTTCATCTGTGACCTCTCCGCGCCTAAGCGCGGATAACTTCTTCTCGTCGTCATAAATTTTATTCCATTCAAAAATTGTCATAGACATGTTTTAGACCTTCAATTAAACATTTTTTTTACCGCTATAATATACTTTCTTGTTTTTGTTTATGTTTTACATCGAAAATTAAGAATAAAATTATGAAATATTCAATTCTTCATTTATTATTCTCAATTTTATGTCGTTATTATCAATCCGTCTCCGATGACAAAAATGAGACTTGCTTTCTTTATTTGAATCAATACCGGCCGGATTAACAGAAGTCAACAAAATCCAAAGACACCGTACAAAACAGACTTTTTTTGAAAAACCCATTTATCGGAAGAGTTTTAAATATTGAAAGGAAAGAAATGAGATTAAATAATAGAATTGCAGATTGAGAGAGATATATCAAACATCAAACGCATAATGTTTAAAGCTTTGAGCGCCAAAGTAAATGCAATGATTCTGAATCTGTACCAAACCCTTTCATATTGCAGCGGTGAAAAATATTTGCAAGATCAAAGGAAAATCAGTATAGGATAAATTAGGATAAATCCGATATTTGCAAACAATCGCTGATGAGTAACCGGAAAGGAGAGTGGAGAATTAATGTCTGCTTTTATTGAAATCAAAAATTTGTCCGTCGATTTTGACGGTAAATATGTTCTGAAAAACGTCAATCTGACTGTCAAAGAAGGAGAAGTCATCGGAATTTTGGGGAAAAGCGGTTCCGGTAAAACGATTTTGATGCACGTCCTCAGGGGGACGGAGCATGTCGGGCATATCACCGGCGAAGTCCTTTATCACACCGCCCGCTGTCCCTCCTGCCACCGCGTCGAATTCCCAAGCCTTGCCGGCAAGAAATGCGGCTGTGAAAAGGAAGGCAAATTTGAAGCTTACACGATTGATTTTGCCGCCACCGGCCTTTACGACGACGAGCGAAAAGATGTGACAAAACGCATCTCCATCATGATTCAAAGAACGTTTGCGCTGTACGGCGACGACACTGTTTTGACAAATATTTTAAACGCGTTAAACGAAGTCGGTTACAAAGGTTCCGACACGATTAAAAAAGCGGCGGACTTGCTTGAAGAAGTCAACGTCTCCCACAGGATGCTTCATATCGCCCGTGAACTTTCCGGCGGCGAAAAGCAGCGTGTCGTTCTTGCCCGCCAACTTGTGAAAGAGCCGCTCCTCTTGCTTGCAGACGAGCCGACGGGAACGCTGGACCCGATGAACGCGGATTTGGTTCACAAAATCCTCATGAAATCTGTGAAAACGCGCGGCATGACCATGATTATTACGTCCCACTGGCCCGAAGTTATTTTAGAACTCGCGCACAGAGCCATTCTCCTTGATGAAGGCGAAGTGGTTGAAGTCGGCGAGCCGAAGAAAATCGTTGACAAATTCATGGAAGGCTACACCGAAATCGTTACCGAAAAGCCGACAGAATTCGGGGGGCCGATTGTTCGGGTCAAAAACCTGACGAAAAAATTCGTTTCCGTTGACCGCGGCGTTGTTCGCGCCATCGATGACATTTCATTTGACGTTTACGAACGGGAAGTTTTCGGCCTCATCGGGCGAAGCGGCGCCGGAAAAACAACGACTTCAAAAATTCTGATGGGCGTTGTTCCGCCGACGAGCGGCGAAGTGTCGGTTCGCGTCGGCGACGAATGGGTGGATATGAGCGTCCCCGGCGTTGAAAACAAGGGCCGCGCAACGAAGTATATGGGCATTTTGTATCAGGAATACAGCCTGTACCCGCACAGCGCCGTGATTGAAAATTTAACGGGCTCCATCAGCCTGGACCTGCCGTATGAACTCGGTATCCGAAAAGCGGTCCAAACATTGAAAATCGCCGGCTTCACGGAAGAGGGCGCCAAGAAGATTTTAGACAAACAAACACTCGAACTCAGCGAAGGCGAACGCCACCGCGTCGCGATGGCGCAGGTGTTGATGAAAGAGCCCAACATCGTCATCATGGATGAGCCGACGGGAACAATGGACCCCCTCACGCGCGCCTCCGTTACCAACTCCATCCTAAACGCCCGCGAAAAGCTCGGCGAAACCTTCGTCATCGTTTCACACGACATGGATTTCGTGCATGAAGTCTGTGACCGCGTCGCTTTAATCGAGGACGGCAAAATCGTCAAGACCGGAAGTCCCGATGATATCGTTCCGTATTTGACCGGCCAAGGACATGCCAAAACGCAGGAAGCGCCGAAGAAAAAGGCAGCTGAAAAATCGGCGGCAACCGGAAAACCGGCGGCAACCGGAAAACCGGCGGCAACCGGAAAACCGGCGGCAACCGGAAAACCGGCGGCAACCGGAAAACCTGTCGCTGAAAAATCGGCAACAGAAAAACCGGCAATCGGTAAGGCATCTCAAAAACCAGTCGCTGTGAAAGCGTCTCAAAAACCGGCCGCTGAAAAGGCGGCTTCAAAGGAAGCGCCTGCCAAAGAATCGCCTGCCAAAGAATCGCCTTCCAAAGAATCGCCTGCCAAGAAAACGCCTGCCAAGGAATCGCCTGCCAAGAAAACGGCGCCCCAAAAGGAAGCCGCGGCGAAATCTAAGAAAGCCGACTTAAAAAGTCTTGAGGAGAAGGCGGCCGAAATGGAAAACATTGAAATTAATACCGACGGCGGATGCGTTTGATTTCGCTCATCCCGCCGGCCTGTTCTATTGACAAACATTGCAGCCGTTTCGGAGAATAAAAGAATGGCATCAAAGATAAATGTTGAAATAAACGGAAACGTTCACGCATTTGATAAGAAAGTAACACCGGCCGAAGCAATCAAAAAGACCGGCGCGCCTTATGTTGACGGCGCCTGCGTTTGTATTGTGAAAAAGCAGGCGGAAAAGGAAGCCTTTCGGGCGAAGGAGTTTGTCCTTCAAACGAATAAAGGGATTCTGATGATTGAACTTCGAGACCCTTCTTCCGCTTCATCTCAAATTTGGCTGGAAAATTACGCAAAGCTTGCGCCTTTCCCGATTCTCTTTGAAAGCCCCGACGCTGCCGCTTTCGGTCCGTTTAAGGCGAAATACGCGATTCAAAAAGGCGTCAAACGCTATCGCAAATATGATGTCGTTTTAAGCGCGGGCGGCTATGATACGGCTAAAACGACGCTGATTTTTTCTAAAAAAGAACATTACGCTGATTACGGAACGCCCGCTGACGGCGTCTTTGCGACGCTTTCCGCAGGCCGGACAAATTTGGAACATATCGAAAAAGGCGACATGGTTGAATCCATCCTGCCGTACGCTGAGGAAAACGAAGCTTTCGGCGAAGGGGTTTGCACGGCTGATTTGTCGGCGCCCTTAGAAGACGGCGACAAACTGATTACGTTTGCCGAAATCGAAATGTCACCGCATTCCCCCATGGGCGCGGAACGGTTTTTCGCAATCGTCAAAGACGGAACTTTTAGAATCGACTCGACAGCCTCAGCTTTTCGTTCGGATGACACACTGAAAAGCGAGCCGTGCGAATATGAAAATTTTGAGCCGCGCAAAGTCGGAACCGTTTCATTCCGAACGGCGGGCGCGGGCCGCGGGCGCGTTTACATCTCCGCCGCGAACAGAGCTTCCAGCCTGCTTCATTCCGTTGTCGGTCACGTGACGGCCGGAATGGAACTTCCCTTTTTTGCAAGCCCCGGTGACCGCTTTACAGTTGAAACGTCGCCGCCGCATTTGCTCTTGCTCGGCCGCTCCGTTGAAGAATCCAAAGCATTGCTGACGGCCATTCATATCGACATGAAGGTGGACGGTTATGACGGCCCCGGCAACGTTATTGTTCTTCAGGAACCGGCGACGACGCTTGAAATTTTAAGAGAAGGGAAAGTTGCCGTAACGTCTGTTCCCCGCTCCAAATTGATTGAAGTTGAATTTTATTACGACCTCGCCCCGAAAAGCGTTGAGTTTTTCAGGCACTCCATTGACTTGAAAACACATCCGGTCGGTTCTTTGCCGACGTCTATGATTTACGACGAGACTTACATTTTCAGGGCGGAGAAGCAGGCGGAGAAGTACAAAGAAATCATGCCGGAAAACACGCCGAAAGAAAAGGTGCCGGCATTCGACATCGGTATTACAAATCAGTCTGCCAAAAGGATGGGTTACATCGGCGTCCGTCTGGCGGATGAAACGATGTTCGGGCCGACCGGCGAAAAGTTTGAAGCGACCAACATCATCGGCCGCATTTTGAATCCCGATAATCTGAAAAATATTCAGGAAGGGGATGTGATTTACATCAAAGAAATCGGCGCCAGACGGGACACCGCCGCGCCGGAAGACGAACATTCCGAACCGGAATCGGAATCGGAATCGGAATCAAAATCGGAATCAAAATCAAAGGGGGCCGGCCAATGACCACAAACGGCGCGCCTTTTGAATTAAAGAGGCCCCCTTCCATTCCCGGCAGCCTTTCGGGGAAAAAGGAAATCACAAAGCTCGTCGCCGTCAGTTCCGATAAGGTTCTGCCGTCCGACGCCGCCCAAGCCGCTTATTCTTCCGGTTATTTCGTGACGCTGAAAGAAACCTGTTACGGCCTCGTCTTAACGGGAACAAAAGAAAACGTGGACGCGGTTATCAAAATCATTCAGGACTTGGATAGAAATCATATCTTTGTCAAAGACCGCGGCTTTCCCACAGGCGACCCGCGCCGCTGCCGCGCCGTCCGTAATGGCGGCCAGCGCCCCGGCTTTTACACGCTTCATGAAGAAATTTCAAAGATGGGAACCATCGGCGCCGCTCTTGATGATTATGACGCGAAAGTAAAGAAAAAGGCAGCGGAATGGCCTGACAAACCCTCTTCTCTCAAACTGGAAAATTATATCAACAGCGAGTTCGGCGAAAACAAAAAAGAAATACAAAACCCGAAAGTCATCGCGGATAAAATCAAGGCAAAAGGCAAAAATCCGAGAAGCGGCGGCGAAAAGGAAGCCGATATGGCGGCAGAAAAGACACAGGCAGGCAAGGCAGCTGCCAAGGCGCCGGTCGGCAAGGCAGCCGCCAGCAAGGCATCTGCCAAGACACCTGTCAGCAAGGCACCTGTCAGCAAGGCATCTGTCAGCAAGACACCTGTCAGCAAGGCACCTGTCAGCAAAGCAGCTGCCAAGGCACCGGTCACAAAACCGGCAGAAAAGAAAATTCCGGCAAAGACAACCGCTGTCAAGAAAACAACAAAGACCGCCGCCGAAAAGAAAACGGCCGGGGCGAAAAAATAAAGGGAACAAAACCGCCTTTACGAAGTCAAATGAAAGGGTTTAGAATCACATTCAGAAATCACATTTACAGAAATCATATAATGTAGGAAAATTCAAAAAAAAGAGGTGGATGCGTTGGTAAAAGTTTTTGTTTATCCCACAAACAGCTTTATTCTGGCGGACTTGGTGACGCGGTCCGGCCATGAGCCGCTTGTCATTATGAACCAAGTGCGTGAGA
>WRCE01000032.1 GCA_009784005.1 Candidatus Methanimicrococcus labiotermitis | reverse complement strand
CGGCCATGAGCCGCTTGTCATTATGAACCAAGTGCGTGAGAAGGTAACGGTGCTCAGCGTGGATTCCCCGCCGCTGAATATTACGCCGGAAGACTCAAACATCGGTTTAAAATACGCGGCGATAGAAGTTCCCGCCGGCGTTCGCGGCCGTATGTCATTGATGGGGCCGCTTGTCGAAGAAGCCGAAGCGGGTATTATCATTGAAGGTTCGCCTGCCGATTTCGGCTGTTCGGGCTGTAACCGCGCCAATGAACTGGTTAAGTATCTTGCCAGAACCACCGTTGACCGCGACAAAATATTGGAAATCCGCTATCCCGAAAATGACGCGCAAATGCATGATTTTGTTTACACGATCATGGACTTTTTGGGGTCGATTCCGATAGAATCGGCAAAAGAGACGGCAAAAGAGCCGGTAAAAGAGCCGGCAAAAACGGAAACCAAACCCAAAGCAGCCGCGAAAAAGAAGGTCGGTGACAAGAAATGAGCACGGAAAAACCATTGAAAATGGCCGGTGCCGGCACAGGGGCGCCGCGTCCGGTTATTGAACCGCCGAAGCAAAAGGCGTTTAAATCCGAATCGAAAGTCAAAATCGCGCTCGTGTCTTGCGGTACCGAATACGGCGGCGTTCAAGCGGCTTTTGAAGAAGCGGCGGCGAAGGTCAACGCGGAATTCCTTTTCCCTGAAATTGATATTAAATCCCTTGACACGATTGGCAAGGACTTCGGGATTGAAGCGGCCAGCGGAGACCTCCGTCTCATGATGGCGCGCGCTCAGGCGGTTGTCCGCGGCGAGACGATTGCCGACGGCGTTTTTGTCACGACCTGTTTCCGATGCGCGGAAGCGGCCATTGTCAGAAACGAAGTTCGCCGTTACATTCACAAATATTCCAACATCCCCGTTATCAGTTATTCCTTCACCGAACAAACCGACGCCGCCACGCTTTACACGCGTTTTGAAGCGCTGACAACCATTGCCAAACGCCGCCACCTGCTTGCCCGCGAAGTGCAGCACGGTATTACGGCCGGCATCGATTCGGGTTCAACGACAACAAAAGCCGTTGTCATGAAGGACAATAAAATAATCGGCTTCGGCTGGGTGCCTTCCAATGAAGTGGTCGAAAGCGCCGAAAAAGCGTTTTCGCAAGCCTTGGAAATGTCGGGAATTAAACGTGACGACATACAAGCGCTCGGCGTCACCGGCTACGGCCGTTATCTGGTCGGCGAACACTACAACGCCGATTTGATTCAGGAAGAAATCACAACCAATTCCAAAGGCGCCGTCTACTTGGCGAACGTACAGCGCGGCCCCGCGACCGTCATTGATATCGGCGGCATGGACAACAAAGCCATTTCCGTTGAAGACGGAATCCCGGGCATGTTTACAATGGGCGGCATCTGCGCGGGCGCGTCAGGTCGTTTCTTTGAAACCGTTGCCAAGCGGTTGAACGTTGACATCACGGAGCTCGGCGACCTTGCCATGAAAGGTATGCAAGAGAACGTTTCCATGAACAGTTACTGTATTGTTTTCGGAACGCAGTCCTTGGTCAATTCGCTCGCCAAAGGCGCGCTGCCCAAAGACGTCGCCGCCGCCGCCTGCCGCAGTGTCGTTGAACAGATTTATCAGCAGCAGCTTCAGGAAGTGGATGTGAAAGAGCCTGTCATTTTGGTCGGCGGCTCCTCTTTGATTAAAGGCGTTCCGCGCGAGCTGAGCAATTTGCTGAACGTCAAGGTTGTCGTTCCTGAAAATTCCCATCTTATCGGCGCAGTCGGCGCCGCTCTCTTGGCCTCGGGATTCGTGGAGGATTGAGCATGGAACCGATGGAGGAATAAGTATGGAACCGATGGAGGATTGAGTATGGAGCCGATGGAGGTTTTTGACGTCATCTCGCCGGTCCCGGCCGAAGCCGCCGTTTATCGCGACATCACGGCAGACGTTATTTCCGACCTGAGACTGTCTTCCGTGGTCGGCAGGATGCGGGTTTATATTTATCCTGTCAAAGCGCTGTACATCATGACGGCCATCCTTCGCGATGTCGAAGTGCCGGTCAGGGTTTCGGATATGGCAACGACAGACGCTTATTTTGAAGACGGCGAATATTACGCCCGCGTCACGGTTGAGCGGGAAAAATATATGCCGGAACTGACGCATTTTTTATGGAACCATTACACGCCGGCGAATGTCGGGCAGCCTGACAGATGGACGATTCTGGTCAGAACACCTGACCCCGCCAAAGAAATTGATGTGATTCAAAATCAAATCATTGCCAATCCGGCGAAAAACATGCATGCGGATATGGTGGAGTTCTCGGTCCGCGCGGTCCCTGAAGGATTTCGCGTCAGGTATCACACTTATCAGAATAATGAATTCATGTTCCTCGCGTCTGAAGACGTTTTGGAGCCCAGATGGCTGGAGCTTGCCGAAAAGTTGATGACGGATTTAAGAAACGCCGAAAAAGATGAAACGGCGTTCATGGCAAACAGAAGAGAAGGGCGGGAAGCCGGAAGCATGAGAGGCCCGGGGGCGGGCGGAAAAGGTATGAAAGATTCGCAAGGTAACGATTCGCAAAACCCGAATTTGCAAGGTAACGATTCGCAAGGCTCTCAAGACCCGACCACTCAAGACCCGACCACTCAAGACCCGACCACTCAAGACCCGAAAGCAAAAAAGGATGCCATGAAAAAAGGAACAACAAACACACGGGAGGGCTTGTAAATGGGTGTCATCTTCGAACCTTACGTTTACATCGGCGGCGTCTACAAACACGGTTTGGTCATCGAACTTTTGGAAGACATCGGCGGTTATCTTGTCAATAAAATGGTGACGCTCGCTGAAGTGACCATGGACATGATGATTCCGAAAGACGATGTGCCTCTCATGGAGGAACTGGCTGTCAGCCTGCTCGGCGCGCTGACCAAATCGCCGCTGACCGGCGTTGAAATCGCTGTCGTCTCACCGACTTTGGCGTCTCACCATTTGCCTCACTCCGCCTGCGATATCGCGGAATACCTGCGCCACCCGGGCGCGAAGACGACAATGATTGGTCTTGCTCGCGGAATGGGGCGCCGCGTTTCGCTGAATGATGATTATGAACGCCGTCTGATTAATGAACACGATATCGCTCTTTTTTGCCTCGGTTCGTTTAAGGATTGCATCGTTAACAAAAAGACGCGCCTTTTTGAAGGCATCGAAGTTCCCATCGCGGCAACCGGCGGCCCCGCGAATATCACTGTAGAGGAACTTGACGGCGCCGACGCGTATATCGGAAACCTCGGGCGCCGCTCTCACCGGATGCGCAGCACCGATGAACTGAACGCGCTTGACGTGATGAATGATGAAGTGGCAAAGATGGTTGAAAAGATGCGCGAGGATCTTGCCAAAGACCCGCCCGCCGTTCTTCCTGCCCGCGCCATGAAAGAAATCGAGAATCAGGTTCCCGAAGTCATGGACTCATTAGCCCCGTCGCCGCTTGTTTTAAAAATGTCGGGCGTTCGCGTGAAACTCCCTTACAGCCTGTTTCATGAAAGAGTGAGAAACGTGGAATTTGACGAAGGGCCCAAACTCGGCGACATCGCCGACATCACCGAATCAAAAATGAACGGCTACATCTTGGTTCAGATTAAACCGAAGTCGGAAGTCGGGTTTGAGATATAACCCCTTCTTTGAATTACGAACGCGTGCGTTCGTAATCTGAATTTTAAATTGCGAATTCATGCATTCGCAATCTGAATTTTGAATTACGAATTCATGCATTCGTAATCTGAATTTTGAATTACGAACGCGTGCGTTCACAATCTGCACTTTGAATTACGAACGCGTGCGTTCACAATCTGCACTTTGAATTACGAACGCGTGCGTTCGCAATCTGCACTTTGAATTACGAACGCGTGCGTTCGCAATCCGAATTTTGAATTACGAATTCGTGCGTTCGCAATCCTAATTTTGAATTACGGATGAAAAACAATAAAAATTTGAAAACTTGGCATATTGCACAGCGTTTATTTGTGTCATTGCGTCTCCTCTGTGTTATCTGAAAGGCTGATGACCTCTTTGATTTCTTCGATTAAGTCATTTTCAGAAGGAAGGTAAAGCCGGTACTCACTCGTCAGAATGCTGGTGTTATCCTCAGGCAGTGTGATTCGCGCCAACAGGTCATTTTTTGAAGTACAGAGCAGTATGCCGACCATCGGGTTTTCGTTTGGCAGTTTCTCATACCTGTCATAATAATTGACGTACATTTGCAGCTGCCCCAAATCTGCGTGCGTCAGTTTATTCGTTTTGATTTCAACGACCACGAAACAGTGAAGCAGACGGTTATAAAAGATCAAGTCCGCGAAAAATTCGTCATCTTCGAGTAAAATTCGTTTCTGCCGCGCAACAAACGAAAATCCGTTCCCGAGTTCAAGTAAAAACTCCTGCAAATGATTAATTATTTCAGATTCAATGTCTTTTTCGTAATATTCCGCTTCACGTTTTAAACCGAGAAATTCCAAACACATCGGATTTTTAATAATTTCGTTCGGCTTTTCGGGGATTCGTTCTTTTCTGGCGACTGCCAACACCGCTTCTTTATCGTTACTCATCAACAGACGCTCGTACAAAAGTGAATTAATTTGCCTTTCCAACTCCCGCCCCGTCCAAGCGTTATTTGAGGCTTCGAGTTCGTAATATTCGCGTTTGCAGCCATCGTCCATGCGAATAAGCATCCGATATTGCGTCCAGTTCAACCGCGGATGTATTTCGTCAATTTTCGGGTAAGTCCGATAGAACTGTCTGCAAAGCTCCAGCTGGCGGATCGAAAATCCGCTGCCAAATTCCATTTCAAGATGTCCCGCAATTCTTTTGATCAAAGACGAGCCGTATTCCGCCCGGTCTTGTTCGCATTGTTCCTCAACAAAAATACGCTCGCCCAAATGCCAATACATTATCATTCGCATGTATTCGACACTACAGACGGCGCTGCTGCGCGCTTCAAGTATGATATTTCGCATATCGTCCAAAAATCCGGCGTCTACTGCTTGTTGTTTGTTCATATTCCCCTCTCCTTCAATTACGAACGCGTGCGTTCGCAATCTGTGCTTTGAATTACGAATTCATGCATTCGTAATCTGAACTTTGAATTACGAATTCATGCATTCGCAATTCGGATTTTGAATTACGAATTCATGCATTCGTAATCTGAACTTTGAATTACTAACGCATGCGTTCGCAATTTGGACTTTGAATTACGAATTCATGCATTCGTAATCTGAACTTTGAATTACGAATCCATGCATTCGTAATCTGAACTTTGAATTACGAATCCATGCATTCGTAATCTGAACTTTGAATTACGAACGCATGCGTTCGCAATCTGCATTTTGAATTACGAATTCATGCATTCGCAATTCAGACTTTGAATTACGAACGCATGCGTTCGCAATCTGCATTTTGAATTACGAATTCATGCATTCGCAATTCAGACTTTGAATTACGAACGCATGCGTTCGCAATCTGATTTTGAATTACGAACGCATGCGTTCGCAATCTGCATTTTGAATTACGAACGCATGCGTTCGCAATCTGCATTTTGAATTACGAATTCATGCGTTCGCAATTTGCACTTTGAATTACGAATGCATGTGTTCGTTATGGGCTCAGCATCACACGCCACCCATTGTTTAAATATTGAAAAGTTTTTTTAAAAAACGTAAAGTTCATATAGGCTGCCTGTCCCAACGATTTAAAAAGCCGAGTTAAGAATAACGGTTATATATTCCCTCTCCGTTTTACCATATCCAATTTCTAAATATAAACCGAAGTGTAAAAACGGTATTAGGAATCATTATACTGGGAATATACCGGAAATCTACTGAAATTTATCAGAAATTATGTACCGGAAAACTATGAACCGGTCATCATGACTTTGCATTCATCAATCTTTTTTCCGCGGGAATTACGGATTTTGATTTTGAATTTTGGAGGAATCACAAATGAAAGAACAAGTTGAAATGAAGGAACTTAAAGAAGGCAGATACGTTATCATTGACGATGAAGCTTGTATCATCAAGAGCATCGCAAAATCAAAACCCGGTAAACACGGCGCCGCCAAAGCGCGCGTCGACGCGATTGGTCTTTTTGACAATCAGAAGCGCTCAATTGTCGGTTCCGTCGCGACAAAGGTCTATGTCCCGATCGTGGAAAGAAAAGCGGCGCAAGTCCTGACAATTACGGGCGACATCGTTCAGCTTATGGACATGGCCGATTTCAGTACTTTTGAAATCCCGCTCCCCGAAGAATACAAAGACAAAATCAAGGAAGGCGAAGAACTTCAGTACCTCACCGCCCTTGACAAAATCAAAATCGACATCAGAATGTAATTTCGATTACATTCGCTCTTTTTCTTTTTCTTTTCCTTTTCTTTTCCTTTTGTGAATAATGCTATAATGCCGTTCATGCGGTTTGCCGGTCATGCGACCCGCCGCCGGATAGGTGATAACATGGGCACGAAGCGCGAGAGTCGCGATAACATCGGTTTTTGGAATCGCTACGCGAAGCTGTACGATTTTGAAATCAACAGATTAAGCGGCAAAGCTTATTCTGAAATGTACCGGCTTATGGCAAGCTCTCTAACGCCTGACATGAATGTGCTTGAAGCAGCCACGGGAACAGGTTTGATTGCCGTCAACATCGCCGCGCATGTGCGCCACGTGGAAGCGGTTGACTTATCTCCCAAAATGATTGAAGCCGCGAAAAAGAAGAAATCTCCCGCCAACGTGCGTTTCTCGGTCGAAGACGTCACTGCGCTTTCTTTTGAGGACCACACATTCGACGCCGTCATCATTTCAAACGCGCTTCACATCATGCCTGACCCGGCGAAGGCGCTTTTGAGCATTTCAAGGGTTTTGAAACCAAACGGTTTGCTCATCGCCCCGACCTTCTCACACGGACATTTGCGCGATTCGGGGAAACTGAAAGCGAAATTCTTAAAATTCCTCGGCCTTGAAACGTATTCCAAATGGACGCCGGATGAGTATGTTGAATTTGTCAGGCAGAACGGGTTTCAAACGGAGAGACAGAAAGTATTAAAAGCGGCTTTTCCGCTTGTTTATCTTGAAGCGCGCAAGTCTGAGTAATCTTTTGTTTTTTGTTGTTTTTTCTTCAAAATATTTTGAATATAGCTCGCCCCATACTGATATTTTCAAGTGAAACGTTATTTCTTTTTCATTATTCATTTTTTGATTTATCGGCGAGATGAGATCATTTTAAAAATTGAAATGTCAGATTGCCACATATGATTATACTCAACCGGCATATCGAAACTTACTGCGGTTAAATGCTTTTATATCACTTTCCGAAAAATACTTTTTATTATTACAATCCCATAACCCATTTTTTATATCTTCAATAACTGAATCGTGAACGCTCTCCCCGCCATAATGAATTAAATTATCAATGTCGGCAAAATACTCCATTATGTAATGGCATTTCAATTTAGCAAAACAAGGTTTCGGGAACGGATGAATCGGATCGATTGGGACCAAATCCGCCTCTTCAATATTAAAAAATGTCCGGCGAATAGAATTTTCTTGAACACTTCTTTTTTTAGTTGTCACATTGACTAACTAAACGGCGCTGACAATTCCTTCAAAATCCACCTGCTTATCAACAACAATCATCGGCCTCTCTTTTGTATCCGCCATACGATGGTCACAATATTCCGGCGGCATGTAGTGGAGAACTTGTTTTATTCTGACCACTTCAATACCCCAAAGCTTCTCGGTGCTTGTAGGCATAAAGAAGGTTACGCATCATCTTTACTTCAATATCGAGTTCATTCTTCGGCATGATCTGTTTTTTAAAGTCATACGCGCCGTCAAATTCCCCGTTTACATAAATTTTAGACTCTTCGTAGTGTTTTTTCCATATGGGAGATTGACAACTCAGTTCACAAAGTTCTTCCCTTGACGCATCTTTGAATATTTCACAAGTCAATTTCAGAGTTTCAATTTCATTATCGGAATATTCAGAAGTTCCTGAACCTGAATAATTTTTACACGCCGTCTCCTTTATGTATAATTTGTCGGTGTGTAAAATATCCGATACATCAGGACCATCTGCACACGCTCGAAGTTCGTCGTCAAAAAATGACACTTTATGGTTTACAAAATGGATTAACCATGAGAAAAACAGAAGCTTTTGAAGCTTTGTTTTATCAGGGCCGGATTCGGATAATCCGAGATTTTGAACAAACCAATGCGCAAAATCCGGCGCACATCTCTCCATTTTCTCCATTTTCTCCAATTTCTCCATAATTAACCCCTTCCGAAAAAGAAAATAAATAAAAACAATGCAAGACCCCTCGGCAACTCATACATTAAGTATCAGCTATTTAAGGTTTGCTTATTGATTCGGCTACTCGCGCGAAACGCCCGGAAATGAGGGCGTCCATTCGTATATGCGGTTATTTTTTCGTGCAAAACCCATTGTGTCAGCATAAGAGCATAAGAATAAAAACGATGAAACCCTTTAAAAGTCAAAGGTGAGCGTGACATAAATATGGTGAACTATAAATCCATGCCCGAGTCTGAAAAAATCAGACATCTCAAGAAACAGGCTGATTCAGCGGCGCGGTTGATTAAGCAGCACCGGCATGTTTGTTTGGTGACGCACAATGATTCGGACGGGCTCACCAGCGCCGCGATCATGATTCAGGCGTTTAAGCGCGAAGGCATGACTTATTATCATAAAATTTTTCCGAAACTGGATGCGGGGCATGTTTCTGTTTTGGCGTCTTCTTACCCCGAAGACTTTCTTATGGTTTTTTGCGACATCGGAAGCGGACAGTCTGAATTTTTGTCAGTGCTTCCCAATCCGATTGTGATTTTGGACCACCACGTTCCGGTCGGGAAATCGCCGGCGAAAGTTGTTGTTAATCCGATTACGGTCGGGCTTGAAGGGTCTTACATGATATCCGGTGCCGGCGTCTCGTACTTGACGGCGCGCGCCATGAATCCGGCGAACACGGATTTGTCGTCGCTGGCGGTTGTCGGGATGATTGGAGACCGTCAGCTGATGGTCGCGGCGAACGCTGAAATTTTGGATGAAGCCATTCAAGCCGGCGTCGTCACGGTTCGGCGCGGGCTTAAAATCGGAGACGGCAACCTTTTTGACGTTTTGATGAGAACAACGGAGCCGTATTTGGATATCACGGGGCGGCCCGATGAGGTACGCGCTTTTTTGGCAGGTTTGGATTTGGATGAAAACAGAAATATCCGCGATTTGACCGACGCGGAAACAGAACGGCTTTGTCAGGCGGTTTTGTCTAAACTTGAGCCGCTGAACAGCCCCGACGCGACGGAAGCGGCGGTCGGCGATATTTATTATTTGAAAAATCAATTGGTTGAAAATGTTTTTGACCTGGCCGGCCTTTTGGACAGTTGCGGCAAGGATGATGAGTTTGAAACGGCTATCGCTCTTTGTCTCGGGGATGAAACGGCGGTTGATAAGATGTTTGAGCTTTACCGAACGGTTCAGGAAACGCTGGTCAAGAATCTGGCGGTCATTTTGCCGACGGCAAAGTCTATTGAAAATGTTTCTTACATTTACGGCAAGGATTTACATTCCGCCGGTAATATTTCGACGACTTATATTCGTTATGTGTGCCCGCGAAAACCTTTTGTCTGCCTGAATGAATACGACGGCATGATTCGTATTTCCGCGCGCGGGACACGCAGTTTGATCAAAGAAGGTTTGGACTTGTCGGTCGCGGTCAAGCAGGCGGCGGAAAGCGTCGGCGGCAGCGGCGGCGGCCACAATATCGCGTCGGGCGGTTTGCTCCCGACCGGCGCCGAAACGGCGGGGAATTTTATGACAAAGTTGAATGAAATCATTGGCCGCCAACTCTCTCCCGATGAGAGAAACGGCGCGCCGAACAATATGCCGCCGGTCAGGATGACCGGCACAATTCGTTTCATTGACGAAACCGATGATGAAAAGAATGAAAAGGCCGCCGAGAAGATGGTCATATCGTTGGCGCCCGATAATCTTTACGGCACAGAAACGTCCTTTTATGAAAACTATGCCGAAATTCAAATCACATCGGAAAAATTCGGGTCAATTTTGGCGACGGCGGATGATTTGCTCATGAACGCCGACGGCGCCGCCCGCGTTAAAAAAGCGTCACAGAAAACGGCTCAGTCGTCTCAGTCGGTTCAAGCATCCCGATCGTCTCAGTCATCCCAATCACCGTCTTCAAAATCCCTAAGCGATGACGAAAGCGATGAAGAGAGTGACGATGAATAAACAGCAACGAGAGCGACGACGAATAAACGGCGGCAAAACAGAAAATTAATATAGCCGTCAGGGATTTTTTCTACTCATATTCTACTCATATTTACTCATATGTTTGACATAAACTTCAAAAGGTGTATAAAATGGAATTTTATTTGAAAGCTTCTTTGAAAACGAGCGCCGACCCCGCCGCCGGCAAGGAAGTTATTGCTAAAATAATGGCTGAGGCGGAACAGGGAATCTTGAGCAAAGGCGCGCCCGCGGGGGAAGGGGCGAAGATTAAATCTTGGGGTCTCGGAGACAACCGAATCGATGTCGA
Organism: Candidatus Methanimicrococcus labiotermitis; assembly: GCA_009784005.1. Taxonomy (GTDB): domain Archaea; phylum Halobacteriota; class Methanosarcinia; order Methanosarcinales; family Methanosarcinaceae; genus Methanimicrococcus; species Methanimicrococcus labiotermitis. The sequence continues at coordinate 7,936 of WRCE01000032.1, read as the reverse complement.
ACTGACTTCCGGCCGCTATGTCCGCGTTCACGACGCGGCGATGCGCCTGAAAAAAGCGCTTGCCGAAGGTCTCGGGAAGACGTTTAAAATCGGTATTCGCAGCATCGACGCTGAGGTTTTTACAATTACGGTTGCGTCCGATCGCGATTTGAAGAATAAGAAGATTCCTTATGTCAAGTCCGTGGATTTCAAGGACGGGCAATTGATTTTGACATTGGAAGTCGGCGAAGCGGAAATGCGCAATCAGGTTCCCGACCGTATTTTGACTTTGATTGAAGACAAATTGGAGCAGGGCGATTACGGCGCTAAGGCCGAGCATTGGAATTTGCTTTGGGAAAGCGCCGACAAAGAGTTTTTGTACACGAATGACCCGACGGAAGACATGTTGAAGAAGGGTTGGCTGAAGAGAGGGTCGTCTCGCGGGCAGTGGATTCACGGGTCTGTGTCGACACGCCTGTTTCGCATGTTTGAGCAGATTGTTTTTGATGAAATTTTGGTTCCTCTCGGCTACGATGAAATGATTTTCCCGAAAATGGTTATGTGGGACGTTTGGAAACATTCGGGGCACGCGAAGGGGATTTATCCTGAAATTTATTATGTTTGCCCGCCTAAGACACGCGACCCGGAATATTGGGAAGATGTGATGGACTACTACAAAGTGACGCACGAGGTGCCGGTTGAAATGTTAAAGGACAAAATCGGCGACCCTATCGGCGGCATGTGCTATGCTCAATGCCCGCCCGGCTGGGGTTTTTTCCAAGGCGAAACGATTGCGACAGAAAGCTTCCCGATTCTTGTTTTTGACCGCTCGGGCACGTCTCACCGTTATGAAAGCGGCGGCATTCACGGCATTGAGCGCGTGGATGAGTTCCACCGAATCGAATTGGTGTGGCTCGGCACAAAGGAACAGGTTGTCGAAACCACGCAAAAGCTTCATGAGCGTTACATGCACATTTTCAACGACCTTTTGGACTTGAAGTGGCGTAAGGCCTGGGTGACCCCGTGGTTCATGGCACAGGAAGGCATCGCGGGCGTTGCCGCCGACGAAGTGACGGGAACCACCGATTATGAAGCCCCCCTGCCGTACCGCGGCAAAGACGGCGAATGGCTGGAATTCCAAAACGTGAGTATCAATGGCGAAAAATACCCTAACGGCTTCAATGTCAAAAGCCAAAGCGGCGAAAAACTCTGGAGCGGTTGTTCCGGCGTCGGTCTTGAGAGATGGACCGCCGTCTTTTTGGCGCAGCACGGCCTCGACCCCGAAAAGTGGCCGCCCGAAGTTCAAAAGAGATTCGGCGGTATGCCGAAGCAGGTTAAGTTCTTGTGATTGGAAAATCGAAGGGAATCGAAAAGAATCAAAAGAATCGAAATAATCCGCCTATTTTATGAAACAGGCAAGGACAATGAATTTGTGTCACCGCAGGTGACACAAATCAGTTGGATGAGCCGTCCGGTAATTATTTCCGGCGCGAAAGAGATTGAGGAAATTTCGTCTGAAAGACAATACAACCATCTATTTTATATACCAAAAATCTCTTCTGAAGTTGCCAGTTAAAATCTGATTCTAATACTTACATCCCGATTCCATTTTCGGAATCGACCTGCTTCTTTGAAGCAGCAGGTCTTTCGCTCATTCGGCAATTGAATGCGAAGGCTGTGGCTGTCGAAATTTAAAGAAAATTTCAAAAAGAAGCGTTTATAAATTGAAGAAAGCGGTTTACTGATGCCGCTTGAAACGTTTTGATTCTTCATCACGGTTTATTCAATTTTTCAGAAATTCATACATTATTGATTTCAATTTGATTTCAATTTGATTTCAATTTGATTTCAATAATCTCAATTTAATCACGATTTCACGATTTAATCATATATCACAATTTAATTACGATTGACCTTTACATAGAAATGAATTAATTACATCTACCTTAATCCAAAATAATTATTGATTGACTTATTCAGAGGAAAAATTATGGCAAGAAAACAACAAAAGAAAGTGGACAGCTGGAAAGAGAAGAAATGGTACACCATCACCACGCCTGAATTTTTAAACCGCGCCGTTGTCGGCCAGACCCTCGCGTCTGACCCCGCGCTTTTGGCTGACCGTATCATCGAGACAACCGTTGGCGAAATGGCCGGCGACATGTCCAAGAACAACATCAAAATGCGTTTCAGAATTGTCAGCGTCAGCGGCGACGTCGCCGAAACCATCTTCCTCGGCCACCACCTGACAAACGACTATGTCCGCTCCATCGTGAAAAGACAAACCTCTAAAATCGACGCTGTTTTGACCGTTCGAACCGCCGACGGCTATATCATCACCATCAAGCCGACCTGTTTCACCGTCAAACGCGCCAGAACCAGCCAGATTAAAGCCATTCGCAACTTAATGACAAGAATCGTCGTCAGACGCGCTGTCAAAACCAACTTTGAAGACCTCATTCAAGAAGTCGTCACCGGTAAACTCTCTTCTATGGTTTACAAGCAAACCAAGAACGTCTACCCCTTAAGAAGAGTCGAGATCAGAAAGACCGAAGTCGTCAAGACCCCCGCTCAGCGCCGTGTCCCCAAGATCGAAGAGCCCGCCCCCGTCTCCGAGGAACCCGCAGCGCCCGTTGAAGCCCCCGCGGCAGCAGAAGTTGCGGAAACGGCAGAAGAATGATTTAACAGATAAATTATTTCAACGAATTAATTATTTCAACAAATAATTTATTTCAACAAATTAATTAACCGGGTCACGATTTGAACAACCGTCATGTTGTTCTCATCGTGACCTTTTTTTATCCCAAACAGATTATTTTTATAAAACCGCTGCATGATGGCGCTTCTTTTTCAAGAATATTTCCCTTTTGCTAACATTTTCTATTATTTTAGAAAATATATTATTTTTAGTCGATAAATCTTTTATATTTTAATCGTGTTATATCCTCCAACAGTTTTTATGATTCGTTTAAATTTTATATATTCATTTGTATAAATTTTACACATTATAATATCTACAATTGTTTGTGTTTTGTTATTGATATATCTTGGTTTTTGGTTATGGAGGGAAAGGTTTATGTATGATGTAGTGACCCATCGCTCACAGCGAGCAGCGAGCAGCGAGCAGCGAGCAGCGAACGAAGAACGTAAGACAGTAAGCCCTGTCAAAAAAAAATTTGTTCACCAATTTAACCGCGAAAAATTGGAAAACTTCAGGACAAAAATTTCTCATTTTATTTGTTGTATTCGCGCTTCTTTTTGCAGTCGTCCCTGTTCATCTGGTTGCCGCTGACGATTCTTCAGATTCTTCAGATTCTTCATCAAGTGAGGTCGAAACGGGCTTTGGCAGCATTTCCGGCTTTTTATGGGTTGACGGCAACGGCATGCAGCTAACCGATTGGAACGGATTTTATGATATCGGCGAGCAACCGTTGGCAGGATATCCCGTGTATCTCTACGCGGCGAACAATCCATCCGTCCATATCGCTCAAACTCAAACATCATGGGACGGTACATACATATTTGAAAACCTTGAACCCGGCAATTACATCGTCGGAATAACCTCTTCTTTTATAAATGACATCGAATACATGCTTCCCATGTCCGTGACCGGCGAGAACAAGTTCGCCATTGACTGGAGAAGCAATCCGATCATGGCCTTCACCGACACCCTTATCGTAACGGCAAACGGTTCTGTCGAAAACATCAATGGCGGTATGCGGTTACCGATGGGTTTTGAACAGGCATGGACCACAACGGGTGGCGGAACGATACCGGTCACATTTGCGCAACTCAAGAATCGTGATATTATCGGTTATGCCACCGGCAACGGGGTAAATGCGGTAACAGGTTCGGTCCAACTTCAGCCAAACAAGATATACGGATTCGAGGTCTGGGGTGCGTCAGGAGGCATCGCAACAGGGTTAGGTGGATGGGGTGGCGATTCGACGGGTTGGTACAGTACGATGGGAAATACAGCACCTATTACAGCTTGGTATTATGTCGGCGGTCAAGGCGGCGGCGTAGGATCCGGACTCGGTGGATATAACGGTGGCGGAAATGGTAGTGTTGGCGGCGGCGGTGCCACTGATATACGCATAGGTGGCCAAACACTCAACAACAGGGTCATCGTGGCAGGAGGCGGAGGCGGTTATTCGGCGGGAGGCGTCTTAAACGGTGGCTTCGGAGGCGGTATCAGTGGCAGTTTCGGAGCAGCGTATCTGGACGGCGGCGGCAGCCCGGGTACTCAAACTGCCGGCGGCGCGGGCGGTATCCAAACAGGTTTGGCCGGTTCCCAGGGGGCTTTCGGTCAAGGTGGCGATGGTGGCGCTAGCTTGGAAAGGGGCGGCGGCGGTGGTGGCGGCTACTACGGCGGTGGCGGTGGCAGCAGCGGTACTTATGCAGGCCTTCAGTTCGGCGGCGGCGGCGGCGGAGGCTCAGGCTACATCGGCGGCGTGGACGGTTTGATTGGCAGCCCTGCGGAGACAAATCAACGCATTAGTCAACCATTATATCAAGGCATTGTACGCATCGCCGAATATGATATTTACGCCGTGATGGGAACGGTCAAAGACATAAACGGAAACAATCTCAACGGCGTGACGGTATCCTATACAATTAACGGCGCTCCGGGCACAACGACGACGACTTCCACCGGTGCATACTTAATAATAGGAAATAACCTCGGCGATACTATCACAATCACAGACGTGACGCTCGCGCGTCATACATTGGATACAACAGTACGTCCTGTTCCGGCCGCCTATGTAATCGGCAGCCCTAATCTGTTCTACAGCGGCATTGATTTTACAATGAATCTGCCCCCCGTTTGGATGGACATCGACCTTGCCAACGACGACGGCTCCCTGACAAATACCGCATGGTCTTCATATTACCATTACAACGCAGGTGTTTTAACCATCAGATCAGACGCGCCCGCGTCTCACACGGGACCTGTCGCGTACCGTATATGGCAGAATAGGACACACCCGGTGGCGGGCATCGCGGTGAATCCGGGCGTGACGACGAGCATTATCATTGATGGCATTACGATGACGGGTGACTTCAATTTGAATGGGAATGCGAATGTGGATTTACTTTTGGCAGGGACGAATACGATAACAGGCAGCGTTTTGGTCCCGAACAGGGGTGCGGGGCAGGTTGCGACGATTAGGATTGACAGTGCGACGGCTCCGGGTAGTAGTGTGGGGATGTTGACAGTTACGACAAATAGTCGGAATGCCGCGATAGGCGGTCTTCTCGCTTTTCCAAATGCCGGTAACATTATTATCGACGGGGGGAGGGTGACGGCGAGGAATACCGCCCCCGACTATAACATGGCCAACCCGTATAGTGGTGCAGGCATAGGTGGCGCAGGCGGTGACGCCGCCGGCGGTGGTGGCAACGGTGGCAGTATTACCATAAACGGCGGCACAGTGACGGCGACCAGCAGTCAAGGCGCAGGCATAGGTGGCGGTGCAACATTTCGTAACGGTGATGGTGCCGGCGGCGGCACTATCCTTATCACAGGCGGCTCCGTAACTGCGACCAGCAACGTTTGGGGAGCAGGCATAGGCGGCGGTCCCAATCTCGGGCTTAACGGCGGTCCGGGCGGCGATATTACCATAAGCGGCGGCACAGTGACGGCGACCGGCAATCAAGGCGCAGGCATAGGCGGTGGCGGTGGAACGAATGGTGGTGCCGGCGGTACGATTAACATCAACGGTAATGCGGAGGTAACAGCGAGAGGTTCCGTTCGCGGTGCAGGTATAGGCGGCGGCGGCTCAACTATCGGAGGCGGTGCAGGCGGTACGATTAACATCAACGATAATGCGGTGGTAACAGCAACCGGCGGCCTTCTCGGTGGCAGTGGTATTGGCGGCGGTTCCGGTAGTTCTTTCAGTGGCATTGGTGCAACCCTGACGATTGCAAATACGGCAACAGTATTGGCATTTTCAACACCTGCTCCCACAGTTCTTCGCCCTCCCGCCATTCATTCCACAGGCGGCATCGGCGGCGGTGGTTTCGTTGTCCATAACAACATCAACGCAGCCTCGGCAGATGAACGTATTGTTTCGGTATTCAACGAGGGTACTACCGATATGGTGAATTTGTTGACCCATTTTTACCTGCCCGGCAACTACGTGAACTACGCCTACAGCATACCGGGCGCAGGTGCGGCGAACTACTACGAAATGATGGCTTGCGGCTTGACAGGTGATCCGATCGGGCAAGTCGTGCGCATTTCGGACAGCAGTCCGCTGATTTACTCGGTCAACACCAACGCGGTGTTGCCGGTACGGTTGGCGGCCATCTATTCGGTGACGAACGACATCGCCAACACGGCGCTGGACAACACGACGGTGTTGCAGGGCACCAACTACGCCGGCACGCTGACGGCGGATCCGGGTTACGCCCTTCCGCTGAGCATCACCATGACGCGAGACGGCGCGGCGTTTTCCGGTTTCGCCTATAACAATTTCACCGGCGTGATTACCATTACGTCGGCACAGGTGACCGGTGATTTCGAGATCAGCGGCACGGCTCTCACGGCTCGTTATGTGGTGACGAAGGACGGTGACCCGACATGGGGCACCTTCTATTATTATATGCTTGCCGATGCGGTCACCAAGTGCGGTGATAACACGGGCGGTGATTCGTACACGATTACCGCGTTGACAAATGACCCGAATATGACCAACAGTGTGAATACCGCGGTAACAATTCCGGCGAACAAGAACATCACGTTGACGTCGGACGCGGGCCGACGGACGATTACGCAGACGAGCGCTTCGCGTCACTTCATCATTAACGGACAACTGACGCTTGAGAACATTATTTTAGACGGCAACGGCAATGGTACTCCGGGAGGCGGCGTTCAAACCGGCGGCAGCGGCGCAAAGTTGATCATGAGTGGCGGCGCGGCGATACAAAACAGCAGCACAGCTACTTCTTCCAACGGCGGCGGTGTTGAAGTAGGCGCCGGCAGCATATTTGAGATGAACGGCGGCGAAATCAGAACCAATGCCGCTGCAAACAACGGTAGCGGCGTGTTTATCGGAAACGGCGGCACGATGACAATGACCGACGGCATCATCATCGGGAACCGGGCGACTTTCTCCGGCGGCGGCATATCTGCGGCAGCCGGCAGCGATTTAACCTTTTCCCCCACCGGTTATATATTAATTCGCGGAAACGAAGCTCTGGGTGCCGGTGGCGGTATCAGTGCAGATTGCAACCTTGTCATTCCCGCAAATGTTATAATAGAAGGTAACACGGCGTTTCTCGGCGGCGGCGTGTCCTCAGGCGGACAGCTCACCTTAGACGGCGGCAGCATCGTCAGGAACACAGGGACTTTCAGCGGCGGTGGCGTTGTCGTCGCTGCATCTATGCTGATGACCGACGGTACGATAAGTGACAACAATGCCGGAATCGGCGGCGGTATATTTGTAACTACTGCTTCCGCGAACGCTTTCACGATGACGGGCGGCACGATCAGCGGCAATACAGCAGGCAGTCTCGGCGGCGGAATTAGTACGTCAAGCCCGACTTACGCTAATTTGAACATCTCAGCTCCTGCGGTCTTCTCTTCAAACTACGCGGGGCTCGGTGCCAGTATACCGATCGCGAACGCGTTGACAGAGTACCCGAATATCAGGACAACCAGCAGCAGTATATTTGATCACCCGCTCAACAATTACGACATCAATGCGGGCGGGCCGTATTTCCATACGTGGAACATCACGGAGAGATTTGTGGACATAAGCGGCAACGAGCTTGCCGGCGAACAGGTGACTTATGTTCTTCACAACGCTCCCGTCTACAACAAGACTCATCCGGTCATTCCCAACTATGCCCTTGTGGGTTATTATGTCGGCGACCAGTTCTCAGGCGGTCTTTCAAACACAGGCACGCCGGTCATTATTGACCAGGTATCCGGCGACATGATCATCTACTT
>WRCE01000031.1 GCA_009784005.1 Candidatus Methanimicrococcus labiotermitis | reverse complement strand
ATAATCCATGTTCAAATTCGCCGAGGCAATCAGCGCGCGCTCGCCGGCCGCCGCCTCCGCCGCTTTTTCCAAAACTTCCGGATCTTTCTTCGGATTGCCGCTGCCACCGATAACGATCGGGACGTCAACGGCCTGTAAAATGTCTTCGACGGTTTTCGCCGCCTCTTTCGCCGGCGTGTCTTTAATGTTCGGGTCGGTTGAAATAAGATGAATGGTAATCATGTCGGCGCCGAATTCATTCACCGCTTTTTTGGCCCACGCGACCGGATCATCCAAAACGTCTTCGTAATTGGCGCGGACAGACTTCGCCAGACCGACCGGCATATCAAAAACATCCATAGTGACGCGGTTTTTGTTCGGCATACCGGCGCCGAAAAAGTAAGGCATCGTTTTTTCGCCGCCGAGCGTGATTGTATTTTTCCGGCTCCCGCCACTTCTTTTGTCAGCGCCGAGGATAACTTCCTGAATGGGAAGGCTGAAATTTTTAAAACCGGAAACTTCAAAGCGGGACGTCACCGGGGATTTTGAAATATTTTTTATTTTTGCCTCCCGGATGAGTTCTTCCAGTTCCGAATCCGTTTGGCAGCCCAATACCGCCGCTGTTTGTGAAACGCAGGACAGCAGGCAAAGACCGTCATCTCCTTTCGCGCCTGCGAGAATTTCCTGTAATTGAACCTCTTCGGCGCGGCCGCCGGCATGAAGTGATTTCAATAATTTCTCCAAATCGGAATATTTTATGCGGGTCATGATTTTGTTATCAATGGATTTGATTGGTATTTAATGTTTCACTGCCCGGTATTTAATGTTTCACTGCCGTCTTTGAAGCTCATCGCAAGTCGTTACGTCATTTTCCGTCGGAATTTCCAAAATCCTGTTCAGCAGTTTTTCATATTTTTCGGGATTTAAAGCCTGAATTTTTTGAATCATTCTGTCCTTCAAAGATTGCGTCATCCAAACGATGTTGTCCCAGCCACCTTCTTTTTGAAGAAATTTTTCCGACATCATGTACGTTTCGCCGACACCCGAGAATCCGGAAATCTGTTGGCCGTATCCGGTGAACATCATCATTTCGTCAAACGTCAGGCAGTTGACGGCCGGACTTTTCGATGTTCTGTCGATGAGGCCGATGCCGCCGACTTCCGGAATGATAAAAGCGATCACATCAAAAACGGACCCGGTCGTATGCGGATTTTCCGTCAGCGAATAAAGCAGAACACGGCTGTTTTCACCGCCGCTTCCGGCGGCAACCGCCGCTGATACGCCCGAATACTCTCCGCTTTTTGCGTCAATCAGCTCACCCTTTTCGATCTCAAAAACCGGTCCGTCGGGATTTGAAAGGCAGGCGGCTCTTGCTTCAAACCAGTTGATCGTTCCGCAGACGGAAGGCCGGTCAGGCGTAATAACGCAGACATGCGCCGGACTGCTGATTTGACAGATTTTGCAGCCGTAAAAAGTTTTAACATCTTCATCATGCAAAGACAAAGCGCGCTCATCTCTTTTTTTGTAAATCCCGCGGGCCTTTTCCGATTCTTCCGAACCGGTTTTCTCATCCGTGACCACTCGGAAAAAGACGCCGGCGACAAACGGAAACTCTTCCGTGATCAATTCATTCAGAATTGCCGCCAAATCGTCAAAAGTCAAACCGTTTTCAACCGCTTTATGACTGATTCTGATTTCGATTTCATCCCGGACAAATTGATGAGAAACGCCTTCAATTTGATTGATGAAGTCACCAAGTTTTTTCTCAATCACGGCTTCCAAATCGCGGACCGGTATCTTTGAAGTGTCAACAGACGCTTCGTTCACTTTTATTTTTAAGATCAGCCCGAACGGAGACTTGGAGCGTATTTCAGAAAGCGGCGGGCCGGTTACCTCAATATTTTTCAAGCCGGAAAGAGAGAGGTTCGTTTCGGGTCCGATAATTTCAACAAGCTGAAAACCAAGTTCATCGCCGCCCAGCACAGAATAGAGGGCCGCATCCTTGATGTGTTCCCCCACAAATGCCGGCGAATATTCAATTTTTTGTTTCTCTCCGCTCATGTTTTTTCCTCCTGTTTCGATTGCCGTTCTATTTACCTTATTTTTTTACTTTCCTTTGCTTTCCTTTGCTTTCCTTTGCTTTCCTTTGCTTTCCTTTACTTTCCTTTACTTTCCTTTGGCTTTCCTTTACTTTCCTTTGGCTTTCCTTTACTTTCCTTTGGCTTTCCTTTTGCTTTCCTTTTGCTTTCCTTTGCTTTCATTGCCGTGAACGCCGTTAATATTTTCCGGCTTTGTATTCGTCCCAGCCTTTGCGGCGCAGCGCGCACGCCGGACAGCCGCCGCATCCTTCTCCGGGAATTCCATTGTAACAGGTGACGGTTTCATTATAAACGATGTCGATGATTCCCAATTCTTCCGCTGTCTTCCAAACTTGCGCTTTTGTTTTATGCATCAGCGGCGTATGAATTTTAATGTCGTAATCCATAGCGAATGTTATCGTCTCTTCGGCGGAGCGGATGAAATTTTCCCGGCAGTCGGGATAACCGCTGAAATCGACCTCAGACACGCCGGTGATGACATGATGATAGCCGGCGTTTTTGGCAATAACGCCCGCAATCGTCAGGAAAAACAAATTTCTTCCCGGAACAAACGTATTCGGATAATTCTCCCCTTCCGGAATTTCAGTGCCGATGGGATTTTCTTCTTCTGTGAGAGATGAGACAGTAATTGTTTTTAAAAAATCCAGAGGCAGGCTGATTCCTTGAAACCCGAATCGTCGGCAGATTTTTTCAGCCGCTTCCAGCTCTTTTGCATGCCGCTGGCCATAGAAAAATGAAACGGGAATGACATTTTCTTTGCCGTAGATTTTTTCGGCTAAAAACAAACAGGTTGTACTGTCCTGACCGCCTGAAAAGACGACAACAGCGCCGTCTTTTTGAATCGTTTTGTTGTTCTTGACCGATTTCATGATAGAGATTTTAGGAAACGCATTATTTATTTCTTTTTGCTTTCCCGACCAATTCTTCTTCAAATTTCAAATAACCGCAAGATGCCGGCGCGACCGGGATGATTTTGATGTCGGCGATCTTTTTCTGAGCCTCGTCCAGTATTATTTCGGCAACGGAAGGCTCAGACATTCTGGCTTTGGTCGGCGACCCGGGACAAATCAGGAATTTCCCTTTGTATTCATCAATGGAAGGCGTATGGATATGGCCGTAAATGAGGACATCAACGCCCATTTCTTCCAGCATGTACCATCGGGCGGTATTGTCGTTGAGTGATCGGCCGGCTTCGTGAATGACACCGAATTTCAAACCGCTTTGTTCAAAAATAAGCTTTTCAGGAAGCCTTTTCTTCAAAGCTTTCTCATCGCGGTTGCCGTGAACGGCTTTTAATTTTCCCGTTTTCTCGAACAGGTTGTAAGCGTCTTTTGATTCAAAATCGCCGGCATGTATGATTAAATCGGCTTCGTTGATTTTATTCCTTAATGTTTCAGGGAAAAATGAAAAGTTTTCAAGGTCGGTTTGACTCATGCCGTCCTTTTTCAAGGAATCGAAATCCGTGAAATGCGTATCGGAGAGAATTAAGATTTTCATTTTGTGGGCTCCTTTATTTCTTGTATGTTCTTTTTCGTTCTCCTTATATAAAGAAAACCTTTGCGGTTATGCGAACCGCTCCGCTTTGAAATACAACTATATTTTTTCATTTGGAAGTAAAAAAAATGAAAAAAAAATGAAAAAAATAAAAAGTGAAAAAAATAAAACGTGAAAAAAATAAAAAGTGAGAAAAATAAAAAGCGAAAAAATGAAAATGTAAGCGGTAGGAAGCAAAAGGAAAAATAAGATGAATTATCTCATGTTGACTTTGCTTAAGTCCATGATTTCATACGGGATGCTTTCGCCTTCTAAACGCGCCATAAAGGTGGGGACTTCATCCTCGACGATGACAATGACGGAGGATAAACCGTGGTATGCCGCCTGAATGACGGATTCGGACGCGCCGAACATCACGTCGGGAACGATGCCGATTCTTTTTAAAGTCATGAGGGCTTCTGTTCCGATGGCGCCGATGTATGGTTTTGATTCTACGACCGGCTTGAGGCGTTCCAGATTCACGTGTGAGGAACCGCCGCGTTTGATTCTCGGGATTTTGCAGATGGTAATGGATTGGGCCTCAACATTCATGTAACCTTTCAAATTGGTGACGCCGATTTCAAAACCGGCATCGCCGCGCATGATTGCGGTGCCGTAAATGCCTGTGTCTCTGGTTCTGTTTGCGTACAACAGTCCTTCCCGCATTTCGATGAACACGGTTTCATCTTTCAGGATGTTGTCATCGCAAATTGCCGTCCAAGTGGAAACATGGCTGATAATTTCCTCCATCACATGCTGAGAATAGCGTTTCAGTTCGGATGCGTTGCCCAAAATCCATTCCACGCCTTCTTTGGTAATTTTATAGTGAATGCGGCCGTCTGAATGGATCAAGCCGGAGGCCGTCATTTCTTTGACGTATTCGGATACTGCTTGCGGGGTGATGCCGATTTTCATCGCAATTTCTTTTTGGCGGACATTTGGCTGGTGGGCGGCAATCTCCGTCAAGACCTGAAATTTCGTCATCTCGCTCTTGCTTTGAAGTAACTTCGCATACATGTTTTATATCTCCTCGTCTTTATCCACTAATTTAAGACGCTGTCCCATGACGGAAAGTCTGTCGGAACGGCGGGCGATCGCGCATATGTGACTTGTGTTCATGTTCAATTCGCGCGTCAGTTTGCTCATTGAAGTGTTACCTTCGCCGACCATCTTTTCTAAGCTCTCGATGGTTTCTTTGACTTCTTCATACGGTTTGAACGCCAGCATGATGATGTCGCTTAAATCTTCGAATGAGCTTTGGAAATTGACTTGAACATTTGAATATGATGTATGATATTCTTTGACCGGACTTTGCCCCGGTTCAGGAACGCGCCACTTGCTTTCTAAAAGGCCGGCTTTCTTGAGGTTGATCAGACTGCTTAATGTTTCTGTTTCAATCGCTTTGTCCAGTTCTTCCTGCGTCATCCAATTTGTTAAAAGTAAATCAAAAACTCTTTTGTGCGTCCTTGAGCCGAATGTTCTCAAAAGAGGAACAAGATACGAAGGATCGTTAATAATGCGTGTTCTTTCTCCCATGTCAAAGCCTTCTGTGCCGCATGCATACGGCAGTATGTTTCTACTTCATTCGTTTTTGATATACGATAAATTTTATTTTTAGTTTTATTTTTTTACCGCTTTTTACAAGACGGAATATGAATCGTTAACTGTCTATCGTGACGACAGACACAAAGTCTGTATCCAAACATGGTAAAGATTATATCCGTATGTTACGTAGTTTGCTTAAATCAATTGATTTAAAAAAGACAAGAGTTCACATAAGGTTTGCAAAGTATTTTAAATTTTTTCAAAAATACTTTGAAAACTCAAAATAATTTGTGCATCAGCCTTTGATATACCGGCCGTTCCGTTAATTATTTCACGGCTTTGTTCCTGTCTAAATCAATTTAATCCAATTTATTGGTCTCGGGAGGACGATTTACTGATTTCGGGAACCCGGTATATTGACCGCTGAATTGCTCATCCGATGTATTAGATTTGCGACTGTTTATTTTGGTGTTTTTATGCAAGAACATAACGATTTGTCAACCGAGATTTACGATCTCTTAAAGGGCGGCCGCCAATTGTCCATCAGCGGCATTACGCGCGAGCTGAAAGCCCGCAATTTAAACGAACACCGCTTGATTGTTACCGGTTATCTGCGCGCCCTTCATGATTTGGACTGTTTGAATGAATTCGATTTGTCTCCTTCTAAAATATATACGCTGAAAAACACAGGCGATGCGGGCAACTTCACGAAATCCGGCGCAGGCGATGTTAAAAAAACATGCGGCTGCACCGAGGGCGGTACCGATGGCGCCGGCGGTTTTTAGATTTACTCATTAATCGGCGAAAAAATTTCCAAAATTACACCGATTACCGTTCGGTTGGAAACGGCTGTCTATATATTATCAACGCTTTTTGATCGGCCGTGTTTTGAATCCGAACTCAGCGCCGCGGGTATCGACGCCGCTCAAATGGCGCAGTATTTCGGAGCGGCGAGCGGACCGGAGAAACTGGTTTTTAAATCCAAGTCGGATTACAAGAAATATTACGATGAAATTCCGTCGTTGACAAAAGGGTCGCCGGCGTATGAAATACATGCGGAAAAAACGGATATGGACTTTCTGATGCGCGCCGTCAATATTTTGAATGCGCTTTTGAGAGACGCGGCAAATATTTCGGAATTGGTTTCTAAGTCAGGTAATAAAAGTCTCTTTGATTTCTGATTTTTTTTATTTTATTATTTATTTGTCAGGGTTAGCGTTGCTTTCGCTGTCAGCACTTTACAGAACTATACATCACCTTACAGCACTTTACATCACTTTACAACACTTTCAGTACTTAGCAGCACTTTACAGCATTCCATATGCATCTGCATTTTTTTATCACAGCCGTTCGCTTCGCGAACGGGGGCACAGCTACCTTCCCACCACCATCCACCACTATCCACCACCGCCTGCCACCCACCCGCCGTCTGCCACTCACCACCATCCACCACCATCTGCCACCCACCGTCTGCCATCCGCCACTGTCGCCGCCGCCGGTTAAAATTGGAAAACGGCGCCCATCATTTTTTTTGGATTAATTTATCAATTGTTAATCACTTGTTAATCAATTGCCAATCAATTGTTAATCAATTTACATGTTTTTTTGAAGGAGGGCGGTTTCAACAAAAAGGTTATAATAGATGATGACCTTTTGAAGCCGTTTATATCCGACCGTCAATAAAGTTGATATCGGAGGCGACTATTATGGAAATTAAAATTATTAAGAACTTAGAAAACAAATTGTTAAACCGGAGCGAACTGGATTTCACAGTTGAATATGAAGGTCCGACCCCGTCACGCGCAGATGTCAGAAAGAAGCTTGCTGCTCTTTTGAACAAAGATGTGAATCTGGTTATCGTTCAGAGAATGAGTTCCGAATTCGGACACCCCCTCGTCAAAGGTTACGTGAAAATTTACGAAACCGAAGAACGCATGAAACAGATCGAACCCGAACACATTCTTCAGAGAAACACATTGCCTGAAGAACCGGCGGAAGAAGCCGCCGAAGAGGGTGCAGAAGATGCCGCCGAGGAAGCGGCGGAAGAAGTCGCGGAGTGAATGACATGGCAGTGAAAAATTACTATAAAGTCGAAGGCGACACAATCACCCGCACACACAAATTCTGTCCGAAATGCGGACCCGGCGTCTTTTTGTCAGAACACAAAGACAGAAACGCTTGCGGAAAATGCGGCTACACAGCATTCAAAAATTGATTTTAAATCGATTCATCGATTTTTAAATCATTTTTTTTGTTTTTCATTTTTTGTTTTTCATTTTTTGTTTTTCATTTTTATCACGTTTTGTTAAGGTCATGATTCATCATGGCCTTTTATTGCCTTTTTTTTATCCTATTTCAGAACCGCGGCAAATTGCACAAAAGATATTATACTACTGTATATTTTGCTGTATTATTCAGCTGTATTGTACTGCTGTATTATTCTGCTGCATTATTTTGCTCTGTTATACTGCTGTATTTATTCTGCTGTATTATACTGCTGTATTATACTGCTCTATTATACCGCTGTATGGATTTCGCTTACTGCGTTTGAATACCGGAAGGATGAATTATGATTTATGAATTCGATGCGATAATAAAGAAAGTTCCTGATATCGATGGGGCGTATATCGAATTCCCATACGATGTGCGAGAGGAATTCGACAAGGGCAGAGTCAAGGTTCACGCGACATTCGACGGCGAGCCTTACGATGGCAGCATAGTCAATATGGGGGTTAAGAATGAAGACGGGTCGGTTTGTTATATTATCGGGATTCTCAAGGATATTCGGGCAAAAATTAATAAACAGCCGGGCGATACTGTTCGAGTTACTGTTAAGGAAAAATAAATGTTAAACGAATTGAATCGTTTCATCCGAAAAGCACCAAAAGTTTTCCAAAAAGATTATATATCAAAGATGTATCTATGCGGTATTCTTTATAGATTGTGAACCGGATTTGTGCCGTCTCCTGATGTATTTTCGGGGGGCGTTTGGCGTAAGAGTTCGTTTTTGGAACCTCTTCTGAAATAAATGCGCCGGACGTGATTGACAAATTCGGGGAGAAACGGGAGTATTAAACCCGTAAAGTCTATGACCCTGTCAGTGACTTTTTTATAAGGACGGCAGTCTGTTTATCGACTGTTTTGACTGTATTGACTGCGTTTCGTTTCGCAACTTCGTTTCGCAATTTCGTTTCGCAATTTGATAAAGCCACTCAAGGATTTGAGGTACAGAAAATGGATATCAATATTGATAAAGCATTAATCAAGGCCGTAAAGACCGGAAAGGTCGTTATCGGCTCTAAAAAAGCAATAGAGCTTTCCAATTCCGGCGAGGCTAAAATTATTATTTTGGCCAAGAACTGTCCGGAAGACACAAAAAAGCAAATAGAATCGTCCAAGGTTCCCGTTTATGTTTATGACGGAACCGGCAGAGAACTCGGACCGGTCTGCGGTAAGCCTTTCATCATCGCCGCAATGGCAATCTTAGATGCCGGCGAATCCGACATCTTGTCATTGGCCGATGCCTGAATTATGATTTACGAAGAATGAGGATTTTCCATGAGCGGCATCAAAATCACTTTTGAAGAAATGCAATACATCGCGCGCTTTGAAGACATAACAAGCGCTAAAGTCATCGACTGCATTGTTGAAAGTGACCGGGTTATTCATGTCATTCAACAAGGCGACATGGGCCTTGCCATCGGAAAAGGCGGCGAAAACATCAACCGCGCAAAAAAAGCCATCGACAAGCCCATCGAACTCGTGGAGTATGCCGACGAACCCGTAGCCTTTATCAAAAATATCTTCGGCTCCGTCATTTCAATCAAAAATATTTCCATCACGGAAACAGACGGCAAAAAAATTGCCGTGATTGAAGTCGCCCCGAAAGATAAAGGATTAGCTATCGGAAAAAACGGAAAAAACATCGCGAAAGTCAAACTTTTAGCGCAAAGACACCACGGTATTGACGACGCCGTTCTCAAATAAAACTCAAATAAAACTCAAAAAAAATCAGGAATCCTCAGTTCATCATTCGTTCATCATTACTCAGTTCATCATAAAGGTTTCATATTACTGAAAAATTATCGGAGATTAAATCATGACAAACGGAAATTATGCAGGCCAAATCTTGAAAAAACAAAGATTAAAGGCCAGATGGAAAGACCACGAATACAACAGGCGCATGCTCGGTTTGAACGTCAAAGCCGATCCGCTCGGCGGTTCACCCCAAGGCCGCGGCATCGTTCTTGAAAAAATCGGCGTTGAAGCCAAGCAGCCCAACTCCGCAATCCGCAAATGTGTCAGAATTCAGCTGATCAAGAACGGAAGACAAGTGTCCGCGTTCTGTCCGGGCGACGGCGCCATCAACTTCATCGACGAACACGACGAAGTAACCGTTGAAAGAATCGGCGGCCGCATGGGCGGCGCTATGGGTGACATCCCCGGCGTTCGTTTCAAGGTGATTGCGGTCAACAACGTTCCGCTCCAGCAAATGGTCATCGGAAGAATGGAAAAACCGAGGAGATGAGAACATGGAAGCAAAAATGTTCGGCAAATGGGACCTCTCCGAAGTTGAAGTGACCGACGCGGGAATTAAAAGATATGTCAGCTTAAAGGCCGTCACTGTCCCCCACTCCAGCGGCAGGCACGCCAGACAGCAGTTCCACAAATCCGACATATCCATCATCGAGCGTCTCGTGAACAACCTCATGAGATCCGAAAAGAACACCGGCAAAAAGCAAGTGGCAATGAGAACAGTCGACGAAGCTTTTGACGTCATCAACAAAAAGACCGGCAAAAACCCGGTTCAAGTTTTGGTTGACGCCATCGGCAACGCGGGCCCCAGAGAAGAAGTCGTCCGTTTAAAATACGGCGGTATCTCCGTCCCCAAAGCCGTCGACACCGCGCCCCAAAGACGTGTTGACTCGGCTCTCCGCTACATCTGTATCGGTACGCACCAAGCCGCTTTCAAATCCAAGAAATCTGTCGCGGACTGTCTCGCGGCGGAATTGCTCGCAGCCTCAAACGGCGACTCCAAGGCTTTCTCTGTCAGCAGAAAAGATGCCAAAGAACGTGTCGCAAAGGCAGCACGTTAAGCTTTGCGCTTCCTTTTTAGGCTTTTTCGGGAATGAGAGAAAAAAGCCGCCTTACTTTACTCACTAATAATATAAGACAAAGGTCAAAGACAAAGGTCAGAATATGGGAAAAAGAAAACAAATGGTTGAGCGCGTGACCGCTCTCATGGGCAACCCCGAAATGATTCGTAACATCGGCATCGTCGCTCACATCGACCACGGCAAAACAACACTTTCCGACAACTTGCTCAGCGGTGCCGGAATGATTTCATCGGAACTCGCCGGAAAACAGTTATTTATGGACTCCGACGAAGAAGAACAAGCCCGCGGTATTACGATTGACGCGTCCAACGTTTCAATGGTTCACACCTACAACGGCAAAGAATACTTGATTAACCTCATTGACACCCCGGGTCACGTTGACTTCGGCGGCGACGTGACGCGCGCAATGCGTGCCGTTGACGGCGCCGTTGTCGTCGTTGACGCGGTCGAAGGAACAATGCCCCAAACGGAAACCGTTCTCAGACAAGCTCTTCGAGAACACGTCCGCCCGGTTTTGTTCATCAACAAGGTTGACCGTTTGATCAATGAACTCCAAGTCGACCCGCAGGAAATGCAGGTCCGCCTCGGCAAACTCATTGACCACGTGAACAAGCTCATCAAAAACATGAACCCCGAAAGATACAAAGAAGGCTGGCGCGTCGATGCCGCAAACGGCAGTGTCGCGTTTGGTTCCGCTCTTTACAACTGGGCTATCAGCGTTCCGACGATGCAGAAAACAAAAATCTCCTTCAAGGACGTTTATGACTTCTGTACAAACGGCGAAATGAAGACATTGGCGCAGAAATGCCCGCTTCATGAAGTTTTAAACGACATGGTTATCAGCCACCTCCCCAACCCGCTCGTCGCTCAAAAGGAAAGAGTGAAGGCCATTTGGCACGGTGACAAAGACTCCGCAATCGGCAAGTCTATGAACAGCGCTGACCCGAAAGGAGAGCTCGCCTTCATGGTTACCGACATTTCCATGGACCCCCATGCGGGAGAAGTCGCAACGGGCAGACTTTTCAGCGGTATGCTCACCCGCGGTATGGAAGTTTACACCTCCGGCACCGCCAAGAAAAGCAGAATCCAGCAAGTCGGTATCTTCATGGGCCCCGAAAGATTGGAAGTCGAAAACATTCCGGCCGGCAACATCGCTGCCGTTACCGGTCTGAGAGACGCGATCGTCGGCTCCACCATCACAACCCTTGACGGTATGACGCCCTTTGAAAGCATCAGACACGTCAGTGAGCCTGTCATCACCGTTTCCGTTGAAGCCAAGCACACGAAAGACCTTCCGAAATTGGTTGAAGTTCTCAGACAGGTCGCCAAGGAAGACCCGACGCTCATCGTTACGCTGAACGAAGAAACCGGCGAACACTTGATGGCCGGCATGGGTGAACTCCACCTTGAAGTTATCGCCCACAGAATTGAGCGCGACAAAAACGTCGAGATCATCACGAACCCGCCGATTGTCGTTTACCGTGAAACCATTAAGAAGAAAGTTGAAAACGTTGAAGGCAAATCCCCCAACAGACACAACCGCTTCTACATCGACGTCGAACCTTTGGATGACAAAATCGTTCAGCTCATCCGCGAAGGCGAGATTTCCATGAGAATGGAAGAACTGGAAAGACGTGAGAAATTGATGGCAGCAGGCATGGAAAAGGAAGAAGCGAAAAGCATTGCCGGTATTTACGGCAACAACATCTACCTTGACATGACCAAAGGTATTCAATACCTCAACGAAACCATGGAATTGGTCCTTGACGGTTTTGAAGAAGTCATGAAAGCCGGCCCCCTCGCGAGAGAACCTGTGTCAAACGTGAAAGTCGTTCTTCGCGACGCCAAGCTTCACGAAGACGCCATCCACAGAGGTCCCGCGCAAGTTATTCCGGCTTCCCGCCAGGCCATTCAGGCCGCTATGCTCATGGCCGAGGACACAATGCTTGAACCGTACCAGAAAGTTTTCATTCAAGTCCCCCAAAACAACTTGGGCGGCGCGACGAAAGAAATTCAGGGCAGACGCGGCAGCATCATCGACATGCAGAGTGAGGGCGACTTGACCATTATCGAATCTCGCGCACCCGTTGCCGAGCTTTTCGGATTTGCGGGCGACATCCGCTCAGCAACCGAAGGCCGCGCCATGTGGAGCACCGAGTTCAACGGTTTTGAAACCGTCCCCAACAATCTGGCTCCCGAAATCGTTGCGAAGATCAGAGAAAGAAAAGGCTTAAAGAAAGAACTCCCGAGAGCCTCCGACTTCTTGGATATGTAATAATTACGAAATAAAAAAACACGAAAAACGTATGAAAATCGGAGCGATTCAAGTTCAAAAAATAAATTTTGTTATAAACGAAAAGTTCGCCGTAATCCAACGGCGAGCATATCTTTTTATATCAAAGTGTATTTATAAGAGAACTACTTCGCACTGTCCGTCCTGATTAAATATTGGCGAAACGGTTTAATATTGAAATGTTCTTCAGTAATCGGAAAACCATTATGTTTTTCACGGTTTTGTAGGCCGTTTCCACACTTAATCAAAATCGGCGGCACCGATTTTCACAATCATCCACGATGATTTAATTTATAACATGAATTATAAGATGAAAATTTAATACGAAATTTCCGTCATTACGTACGAATAATTAAATTAAAAATTAAACAATTAAAAGGAGAAATAAACATGGCAGCAGAGAAACCCCACCTGAACTTAGCCGTCATTGGTCACATTGACCACGGTAAGTCCACCTTCGTTGGAAGGTTAATGTTTGAAACCGGAGCCGTTCCGCCCCACATCATTGAGAAATTCAAAGAAGAAGCAAAATTGAAAGGCAAAGAATCCTTCGCTTTTGCATGGACAATGGACACTCTCAAAGAAGAAAGAGAGAGAGGTATCACAATTGACATCGCTCACAAGAGATTCGACACCGACAAATACTACTTTACAGTCGTGGACTGCCCCGGCCACAGAGACTTCGTTAAGAACATGATCACCGGCGCCTCTCAGGCTGACGCGGCTGTTCTCGTCGTTGCCGCGCCCGACGGTGTTATGGCTCAGACAAAGGAACACATCTTCCTTTCCAAGACGCTCGGCATCAACCAATTGATCGTCGCTGTCAACAAAATGGACGCTGTTCAGTACGGCGAAGCCAGATACAAAGAAGTCGTTGAACAGGTTTCCGCCATTTTGAAAATGATCGGCTACAAACCCGATGATATCCCGTTCATCCCGACCTCCGCTTTTGAAGGCGACAACATCAAGGTCGCAAGCCCGAACACCTCTTGGTACAAAGGCCCGACTGTCCTTCAGGCACTCAACAACTTAAAAGAGCCCGACAAACCCACGGCCCTTCCGTTAAGAATCCCCGTCGAAGACGCGTACACCATCTCCGGTATCGGCACTGTCCCTGTCGGCCGTGTTGAAACAGGCGTCATGAAGAAGGGCGACCAGGTCGTCTTCATGCCCTCCGGCGCTTCCGGTGAAGTGAAGTCCATTGAAATGCACCACGAAGAAATCGGCCAGGCTGTCCCCGGCGACAACATCGGCTGGAGCGTTCGCGGTATCGGCAAGAACGATGTCAGAAGAGGAGACGTTTGCGGTCCGAAAGGCGACAAAGAACCCACCGTTGCCGATGAATTCACCGGCCAGATTGTCGTTCTCCAGCACCCGTCCGCAATCACAATCGGATACACACCTGTGTTCCACAGCCACACATCCCAGATTGCTTGTATGTTCATGTCTATCGACAAAAAGCTCGACCCGAAAACAGGTCAGCCCAAGGAAGAAAACCCGGCATTCATTAAAGCAGGCGACGCGGCCATTGTGACCTTCAAGCCCACAAAGCCGATGGTTCTCGAACCCGCAAAAGAAATCCCCCAGCTTGGAAGATTCGCTATCCGCGACATGGGTATGACCATTGCAGCAGGCGTTTGTCTCAGCGTTAAGAAGAAAGAGTAATTCTTTCTTCCTAATTTCCTTTTTTTTAGGAGAGTCAAACTATGCAAAAAGCAAGAATCAGATTATCGGGAATCAGTCCCACCGACCTTGACAGCGTTTGCAATCAGGTCAAAGCCATTGCCGAAAGGACAGGCGTCAGCATTTCCGGCCCGGTTCCGCTCCCGACCAAGAAGTTGGTCGTTCCGACAAGAAAAAGTCCGAGCGGCGACGGAACAGCGACATGGGACCACTGGGAAATGCGCGTCCACAAAAGACTCATCGACCTCGCGGCTGATGAACGCGCCCTTCGCCAGTTAATGAGAATTCAAGTACCTAAAGACATTAATATCGAGATTGTTCTCGAAAATTAATTCTTTTACTTTCTCATTCCCTTTTCTTTTTATATCCGTTTTTACTCGTTTTATACCCCTGTTTTTACTCGTTTTGTACCCACTGTTTTTACTCGTTTTGTAAGCGCTCGTTTTATTGCCAATGTTATCATTTATTTGCCAATATCATCATTTATTTGTCAACGTTATTACTAAATCTCAAAATAATCGTAAAATATAGCCCTCACGCAGTTGAAAAATCATGTCCTCGCCTCATTCTCCACCCTCTTCCGATTCCAAACAGGCACCCTCTCTCGCCGGTAAAACGAATATTGTTCTTATAGGTATGCCCGGCTCAGGAAAAAGTACCACCGGAGTCCTTTTGGCAAAAACGCTCGGTTTATCTTTTTCAGACACTGACCTGCTGATTCAGCAGCGTGAAGGCATCCTGCTTCAAGATTTGGTTGACGTGAAGGGTTTTTCGGGTTTTATCGAAACCGAAGAAATCATTGTTTCCGGCTTGAACGTTTCCAAAAACGTCATCTCCACGGGCGGCAGCGTCGTTTACAGTGAAAAAACCATGTCACATCTCAAAGACACCGGAATCGTCGTTTACTTGGACGTCCCGTTCTCTGAAATCACGCGCCGAATCCAAAACATTTCAACTCGCGGCATTGCGCTGAAAGCCGACCAGACTTTGGAAAACCTGTATGATGAGAGACTGCCGCTTTACCGCAAATATGCCGACGTGACGATTTTCGGCGGCAGTAAAACAATTGAAGAAATTGTTACGGAAATCGCCGCTGTTTTCAAATCGACAGACAGGTAAAAAAAGAAGGAACAGGAGAAGAAACAAGAGAAGAACAGGAGAAGGTTTTGTTTTTGTTTTTTTATATTTTAACATACGCTTACTGCACCGTAAAAGACAAAGCCGCATAACCGACAACGTCAGCGTCACGAATTTTTCTTTCATCATTGCTGGTTCTGTATTCCAAAAGTTTGCCTTTCGCATTCAAAGCTTCGGCAACCATCATGATGACCGCGGCCGGCCCATAACCGCAAAGGGACGAATCGTGTTTCATGATGAAATCGTAAAAACCGTCAACGTCCAAAGCCGTCACTCTTTTAATAAGCGCTTCATCATGTTTTTTGGCGTATTCTTCAGGGACATAATGAGAAAAGTCACAGGAGGCGATGATTGCTATCCTTGATTTCTCGCCCGCCATCGCCTTTATTAGAATGTCAGAGACGGCTTTTGCCGCCTTTTTGCTTTGGTCGCCCATGATGATCGGGAAGATTTTAAAGAGTTTATCTTTCATTTTGCGCTGCAGGAACGGGATAATCACTTCAATGGAGTGTTCTTTTAAATGCGCCCTTTCGTCATGCACGACACCGGTTTTCTCAAAGAGCGACGCCAGCGTTTTGTCGGTTTCCACTTCGCCGAGGGGCGTATACCAAGTTTCTTGCGAAAAGGAGAGCGGCTCACCGAGACCCGTATGGTTGGGGCCGATGATCACGTAAATGTCCGCGTCCTACACGGATGCGATTGCCGCAGCCGCGGTCTTTCCCGAATAAAGATATCCGGCATGAGGGCTGAGGACGCCGATTGTTTTTTTAGAAGGCTCGGCTTTTCCTTCCGCGGCTTCAAAGGCTTTGTCCGCTTCTCTTTTCAAACCATTTTCATCAAGGCTGTAAAAAAATCCGGCTACAACAGGTTTTCTCATTTTGTTTTCCTCCGACCGCTTTGAAATTTTGTATAAATGTTAAATCTGTGAATCAAATCCATACTGCCAACCCATACTGTTTTACAGTTTTACCGTTTTTACTGTTTTACAGTTTTTACTGTTCTGTACTGTTTTTTACAGTCCTGTACTGTTTTTTACTGTTCTTTACTGTCCTCTTTTTCCCTCAGATTGAAACCCGCGCCGTATTCGGCGGCGGCTTCTCTGTCGTTTATGATCACAACGCCGTTTCGCTCCAAAATTTCCGAAATCCTTCTGCGGTCGGGGCCGCGTATGGAATTTTTGTCATAATAGGCAAGCTTTGTTCCCGTCTTTTCCATCGCTTTTATGATGACTTCTTCCGTCAGACATTCCAACCTGTATTTCGGGAACATGTGACCGAACGCCAGTCTTGTTCGGAAGATGGCGGCCGTTTGGCGCTCACCGTAGTGGCCGCCGCCGAAAGCGACCGCGACGGCTTGATCCGTCAGCAATTGCGCTTCTTTTGCTGCCCGCTCTGCCCCCTGCTTTGCCGACCGCTCATCCGCCGTGACGGTACCTTCCGCCGCGCCGACATCGTTGGATTCGTTGGGTTCGTTGGATTCATTGAATTCGCTCGATTCTGCCAGCGACAAAACCGCGTCCGCGACGATTTTTCCGGGCCTTTGGTCCGCCCACTCTTTTTCTGTGCTGCCGATTTCAACAAAAAGAGACGGGACGTCGAGTTCCGTCGGGCCGTGATGGGTGACTTCGTAGGTGACATCGTAACCGAGCCCCGTTTCTTCGTTGAGTCGGTCCATGACCAACAGCAGTTTTTTCATATCAACGGGCGCGGGGGCGCAAAAGGAAAACGGGTATCCGCCGTAATCGGCCTCTTCTATGTTTCCGGTTGGGTGTGCCGTCAGCGTTTTAGTCTCGCTTTGGCTTTTGTGTTTGGAAAGAAAAACGATGAGGTCGTTTTTATCATCTGAATTGTAGCCTAAAAATGACAGGCGCTTATCCAAACGGTCTTGGAAAATGATTCGCCCGTCGAGTAAAAACATACGAAACAGGATGCCGTTTTTGGCGAGTTCGTAGACTTCTGTAAAGAGATTGGACAATTCTTTTCCTTTTTCCTCTTTATACAAAGCGGAGACTGTGACAGGATACAGCGCAAGCGCTTCTTTCATTTTGTCAGCGGGCGGCGTTTCGGCTTTCGTCCACGATTCCTTTTCCAAAAGCCGGTCTTTGATATTGACGCTCGCCGAATCGGGAAGACAGCACATAAGCGTAATGGTTCTGGTTTTTGTCATAAGTTCACCGCCAAAATCAACGCTTGGTTTCAGGCAACCGATGTTGATTATTGAAAACGATCAAAAGTAAAAAAAATTATGAAAAAATTATGAAAAAATTATGAATAAATTATGAAAAAATTATGAAAAAATATGAAAAGAATGAAATGGAAAAAACGGTACATCAGGGCGTGATGACCGTTCCGTTACACTCTTTTCGCGGCTCTTGTTCTTCGCCTTCGATTGTTTTGATCAGGTTTTCCGGGTCGCTGCCGTCCAAAATGATTGTTCGGATACCGCTTCGTTCAATCAATTTGCAGGCGATTGGGTCAACCGGCGATTTGGAGCCGGCCGAAAGAGATGTGCGGCCCGACATTTGAACAAGTTCGGACGCTGTCATCGTTGAATATTTCACCGCGTTTTTATCAACGTTCGGGTCGGCGGAATAGATGCCGTCAACGGATGTCGGGATTAAAAGAAGGTCCGCTTTCAGGTATTCCGAAAGCGCCGCCGCGACTGCGTCTGTTGTCTGTCCCGGGAGGACGCCGCCCATCACGACGATTTTACCGGATTCGGCGGCAACGGCCGCTTCATTGTAATCATGCGGAACTTCAGGGTACGCCGCTTTTCCGAGAGCGGCGATCAGTATTTTCGCGTTGAGCCGGGTCACGTCAATCCCGATAAAATCGCACGTCACCTCGTCCGCGCCCGCGGCCTTCGCCGTCTGGATATATTTACGCGCGTAAACGCCGCCGCCGGTCACCAGCAGAAGTTTGTGTTTCTTTGAAATCTGTTTCATCGCGTCCGCGTATGTTTTAAAGCGCCGCGCATCCAACTCTCCCGCAAGGATTGAGCCGCCGAGTGACATAACAATAAGCATAGAAATCCATCCTGAATTTGTTTTATAACTGCAAATAAAAAACAAATAATGCGCTAAGGCTTTAAATGTATCGTCATTGAGCGTTGAGTGTTGAGAGTTGGGCTTGAGAGTTAAGCGTTAAGCATTGAGAGTTACGGCGAAACAGGCTCACCTGTCCTTGCCTGCCTTGCCCTAGTGCCCCTGCCTTGCCCTTGCCCTGCCTTGCCTTGCCCCTGCCTTGCCTTGCCCCTGCCTTGCCTTGCGCCTGCCTTGCCT
>WRCE01000030.1 GCA_009784005.1 Candidatus Methanimicrococcus labiotermitis | reverse complement strand
TGGCAAACATCGTGGCGGATCACACGATCATCTTCATTTACTCGCCTAACGAGTACATGATAAGCGTGACGCGCGAGATGCGTGACGGAACACCCATCCTCGGTGAGCCTGACTTGAGTGACATTGTGATTCACGGCACCGGCTTTGACTTGACGTCTGCGCAGATGTTTATCAACGGCAGGACTTTTGTTGACTGGATGTTGGACGGCATCTTACAGGGCAACACAGTCGTCTCTCTGACAAACGTTGTAAGTTTCCACAACATCGTCCTCGTCTATGACGATGCTTCAGGGAACAACAACACCGGCGGCTCCGGCTTCGGCAACGCAACGATTGTCGGTTCCCAAGGCGGAACTTCTCAGCAGCCTGAACAGAGACCGCCCGAAGACCGTCAGCATGAACCCGAACCCGGACAGGAGCCGGGAGAGCAGCAGAACGGCGGACAGCAAAACGGCGGCGCCGAACCGAAGCAGAGCATTGTCGATCCTCTGTGGCTGGCAGTCATAATGATGTTACTGGCAGCAGCAGTCTTCATCTTGTTCTTCTTGTGGAGAGATGAGGATGACGAAGAGGAAAGTGTAGCCTGAAAGAAAAACATGAAAGAAAGGCCTGAAAGAAAGATCTGAAAGAAAAATCTGAAAGAAAGATCTGAAAGAAAGATCTGAAAGAAAGACCTGAAAAAAATCACGCTGATTTTGGACTACCCACCCAAAATCAAAAAAAAGGTTTAATTCAACCATTGAATTGACCGTAAATTCCATACCCAACCGGAAAGGCAGTCTCACTGAGACTGCCTTTCACTACTATTTTTTGAGATTCTGAATGGTTTTTGAGCCATAATATAAATTTGGAAATCCGGCAATCAGCGCCGCGTTGCCGCCACTGCCTGTTGATTCTGAAGAGTTCGATAAGACTTACACAGGTCATTTGAAAAATTTGAAAGAAGTTCCGGGTTTTCAGAGAAATCGGTTCCCTTTGGGGATAAATAGTGTTAAATATATTGGCAGAAATATGATAAAATCATATGATTTAAAGCCGCGGTTTTTTGTGAAACGGTTCTCAGTAAGACAGCGGGACATAAAAAAAAGTGTTTTTTCTTATTTGTAAGTAAAAATCTTGGGTTTTAGAAAATCCGGAAAATGTATAAAATTTATTGATTTTCACGGTGAAAAATATTATGATCGACGACAAAAAAGTTTCCGAGAAAGAGCTGATGAGAATCGGCGTTTCCCTTCCCGATAATCTTTTGACGAAATTTGACAACATTATTGAAGAGAGGGGTTACTCTTCACGCTCAGAAGGTATCCGCGACGCGATTCGCAGTTACATTAACCATTATGAATGGATGAACGACATCAAAGGGCGCCGCATCGGCACGATCTCATTGGTTTACGACCACACGAAGCGCGGCCTTTCCAACATGATGGCAGAAATCCAGCACGAACACTCAGCAATCATTAAAACGTCCATCCATATCCATCTGGACCACGACAACTGTTTGGAAGTCGTTGTATTGGACGGCGACGGGCGTGACATCAAAACGCTGGCAGAGAAAATTATCTCCCTCAACGGCGTCAAATTCTCGAAATTGACAACCGTTCCGTCCACCGATAAACTTTGATTTCATTGATTTCATTGACTTCGTCGATTTCGTTGACTTCGTTGACTCGTTGACTTCATTGACTTCGTTGACTTCATTGACTTCGTTGATTTCGTTGACTTCATTGATTTCGCTGATTTCCGCCACCGCTGATTTCCGCGAAATTCAACCAATACAGCGGGCAAATCATGTCTCAAAAGAAGGCTGAGGAAAAAAACGGCCCGTCAAAATATGAGGATTTCTATTCAATCGTCGCGGCAATTCCGGTGGGCAAAGTGACGACATACGGCCGGCTCGCGATGATGGTCGGCGGTATGACGGCTCGCGAGGCAGGACGCGCGATGAGCAAGGCGCCTTTTGGCATTCCGGCGCATCGGGTGGTTAATCGCCTCGGCGAAATGTCGCCGGCTTATGTGTTCGGCGGGCAAGACATTCAGCGCGCCGTTTTGGAAAGCGAAGGCGTGACATTTACAAAGGCCGGTCGGATCGATATGAAAAAACACCGTTGGGAATAAACGGTCAAAAACGAAAGCTATTCTTTTCCATATCATTTCGGTAAAAAGCGATAAAAACCATTGTCAGTGGGACTATCTGATAACATTCATCCGGTAATCCAAAAAAAAACGCGAACACCGCGCCGGCAAAAAGCCGCACGGGGTTCGCGTTTGTTAAGATAAGCGGGCCCGAAGGGATTTGAACCCCCGACCTACGGATTAAGAGTCCGCCGCTCTGCCTGACTAAGCCACGGGCCCGCGAGAAAAAACAAATCACTCCTCTTCCGCTCTCGAAATTCGTGAAGCGGAACAGAGATGAATACACTAAATCCGCTTGACCTTATATAAACATTTTGCAAAAGCCGGCTCTGTTCCGAATTTGAAAAAAGTCGGGGAAAGAAATCGGAGAGAAACTGGGAAAAACCGGAAAGAAATCGGAGAGAAATCGGAAAAAAACAGAAAGAGGATTAATTGCCGAAAAGTGCACAATTCTTAAATAAATCATGACAAGTAAAGAATTAGAAAGTGAGCTGAATAAAAGAGAAAACGCTTAAACTTCATGACCGCCAACGAAGTCATGAAATAATGATTGAGAGACGCGTTGATTCAGAGGAAATTATGTCAATAACGAGTAAAATAAAAGCTTATATTTCATTACTTCGGCCGCCCATTATGTTTATGGACATTACGTTGCCGGCAGCGGCCGCTATTCTTGCCGCTTACGTCGCGATGGGGGGATTGCCGGAATATTTGCCTTTCGTTTTGGCGACGATTGGCGGTTTTTGCGCGATTACCAGCGCTTACACATTCAACGACGTTGTTGACATTGACATTGACACCATCAATCTGCCTGACCGCCCGCTTCCGTCTCAGGAAATTTCAAAGCGTTCGGCTTTTCTCTACGCGCTCTTGCTGGGTTTGATTTCCGCGGCTTGCGCCGTTTATTTGAATCTTGAAGCCTTCGTTATTCTGATTGCCGCAACGACCGTCATCACGCTTTACACAGTCGTTTTAAAGCGAAAAACGCCGTTTTCTTTCATCTCCGTCGGCATCGCTTACGGTTTGGTTCCTGTCGGCATTTGGTTGGCAATTGACCCCGCGGGCGTTCTTTTGCCCTCCGTCAGCCCGTATCTGCTCCCGCTGTCAGGACTTCTGTTCGGTTTAATGATTTGTATGACGGATTGGGGCTTCACGCTGGCAGGCGTATGCCGCGACGTGGAAGGCGACCGCGCAAAAGGCGCGCCGACAATGCCCGTCACATACGGCATCCCGCTCACGGCAAAATTCATCGCGGTGATTTGGGTCATCGGCGTCATACTGTCGCTTGCAATCGGTTGCGCGGCAGGGCTGGGCCCGGTTTACTTCTTAATCGCGCTCGCGTCCGGTCTTTGGATGCTTTGGCGCTGCGCCCGTTTCATCAAAGCGCCTGAGCCGGAACTCGGCGGCAAATTATTCGTCGAAGGCTCCAACTACCGCGGCGTCATATTTTCGGCGATGATTTTGGATGTGCTCCTGCTCATTTACATGGGCGGATACTCGGGTTTGGCAAGTTTGATTTTCGGCGCTTAACCGAATTTCTGAAAGTTATCAAATTATTAAATTATCAATAAAAGGCGATTAAAATGGCAATGAAAACTGATATTGCGGTCATTGGCGCGTCCCCTGCCGGTTTGATGGCCGCCAGATACGCGGCTCTCGGCGGCGCGAAGGTGACTCTGTTTGAAAAGAAAGAAACCATCGGCGATGATCCTCATCCCGCAAACTCCTTTTTCAAAGGCATGATGGACATGACGGGCGAAAAAGTTGACTCCTCTTATGTTGTTCATAACATCAAAGGCATGAAACTGGTTTCCCCCGCCGGCCACAAAATCAAGGTCAAGACCCCCGGCTATGCCATCGACAAAGCCAAGTTCGATCAATTTTACGAGAAAAAAGCCCTTTCCGCCGGCGTTGATATCAAAACAGGAACCGAGGTTTTGAACATTCGCCGGAAAGATTCGGGCGTTCTTTTAAACACGACATCAGGCTCACTCGGTCAAGAAGACGGGCGCGTCAAAGCAAAAATCGTCATCGTCGCCGACGGCGTTCGGTCGAAAAACGCCCGCATGCTCGGCTTAAACACAATGAAGCATCCCGAAGACATTTCATGGGGAACGGAGTTGACAATCAAAGCGCCCGGTATCGGTACGCCCGGCTTTGCCGAATATTTTGTCGGCAGCCACGCGCCCGGCTGGAAATCCAGTTACCTGCCCCGCGGCGGCGATATCGCGGCAATCGGCGTTTACGTTCGCCATTACGGCCAGGATGTTTCGTCGTTTTTAGACGCGTGGGTCACGCGTTTTAAGGAATTTAAAGACATCGCCGATGACGAATTCGAAATCCTCGAATCCAAAAGCGCCGGCGACCCCATCGTCACCATCCCTCATCAAACTTATGCCGGCAACGTGATGGTTGCGGGCGGCGCCGCCGGCCAATCCGGTATCGGATACGCGATGCACGCCGGTCAAATCGCCGGAAAAGTCGGCGCCATGGCGATTGCCAAAGGCGATTATTCCGAACGGTCACTGTCTCAGTACAGATCAAGCTGGCGCAGTTCCTTGTACGCCGAACACGTTTTCGGCCGTCTCGGCTTAGAAGCGCTTCGTAAAATGGATGACGAGGAAATCGATGACCTCTTTGAAGTCTTTGAAGGCGAAGACGTTTCGTCATTGATCAAAGGCAGCGCCGTGAATCAGAGCCTTTCCGTTTTATCGTTGATGATTCAGAAAAAGCCGTCTTTGATTTTAAAAGCGAGCGCGCTTTTCAGAAACAGATGAATGCGTTTTGTCTGAAAACTGTTTAAGAAAATTGTGACTGATAATAGCGGTTTGGAAGATTATGAAGTATCTGATTTACAAAAATCCGGTTTTTCGGGCGGACATCGAAACCGAGGGCGGATTTACAAAAGTGGTCGCAAGCGGCATCCTTTCTTCCGTTTTAGGTCAAACGGCGTCAAAAGAAATGTCTTTTTTTGACAACCAAAAATACATTGCCGCTCTCGGAGGGGAAAACGCCGCCCCGCTCAATCATTTCGGCGGCAGGCAATACGAAAACGCTCTCATTTTTTCTACATGGATGCCGCCAATCCCCTCTCTCGCTTTCAAAAGAATGGTTCGGGGGCGTATGGGCGCTGCCTTTGGCAAATACCGGCCCGAGCAAGTCACGATTTCAATCACCGAAGAGTGTCCAAACCGATGCCTGCACTGTGCGCTGCCCAACAAGAACAATCATTCCAAGCTGACCGCCGACGCGGTCAAAGACGCGATTGACCAAGCCATCAACGCCGGCGCGACGAACATCATTTTTGACGGCGGCGAACCGCTCGGCTATGACGGTTTGGAAGAACTGATTTCTTACGTTGACCCAAAAAAAGCGATTGCCTGTATGTTTACTTCAGGCGCCGGCCTCACGGAAGAAAAAGCGGCGGCATTAAAGAAAGCCGGCCTGTATTCAATCAGCGTCAGCATCGACAGCCCGTATGAAGAAAAACACGACGAGATGAGGGGTGTTTCCGGCATTTTTAAGAAAGCGATAAACGGCATTTCCAACGCGCTCAAAGCCGGACTTTTGGTGAACATGTACATCGTCTTGGCGCCCCACAACGCCGATGATTTAGACGCCGTGAAACGGCTGGCAATTGTTGCCGGCGTTCACGAATTGTCTTTTTATGAAATCGTCCCGACCGGCCGCTGGCTGGACCGCCGCGACGGCGTTTTGACGGCGGAGCAGCACAAAAAGTTTGAGGAGTTCGTTGAAAACTGCAATCAAGACCCGACATGTCCGAAAATATTTTCCGGCCCTCTCGTGATTAACGAATTCGGCTGCATGGCCGGCCGCCAATGGCTTCACATCACGCCTGAAGGCAATATCCTTCCCTGTTCTTGCGTGCCGATTCCTTACGGCAACATTCAATCCGGCAGCGGCGCCGTTTCAGAAGCGTGGAAAAAAATCAGGGCTGATCCCGCCTATTCCAAAGGGAAAGGTTGTTTGATGCGCGATTCAGAATTCAGAGAAAAATATGAAAACAGTTTCCAATAATCGTAAATAGTTAGACTTGAATATTATTCTGAAAGTGGTTTGAATAATTATTCCAAAAGTGATTTGAATGGAGCCTTCCGAATTTTTAGATATTTTAGGGAATGAAAACCGGCGTAAAATCATTGCGCTGCTCGCCGAGCGCCCCTATTATGTCAGCGAAATGACAACCCGCCTCGGCGTTTCGCCAAAAGCCGTTATCGGTCACCTGACGCTTCTTGAAAATTCAGGCCTTATCGAAGGCAATACCGATTCCCGGCGGCGCAAATATTACGGCATTTCAAAAAGCCTCCGGCTTGAAGTTTCCGTTTCCCCTTATTCTTATTCCGTTCACGTGAACAACATCAAATTGGAAATGCCCGAAGCCCCCGTTTATTCTCTGTCGCTTTCCTTTGACGCGCCGATGCCGAAGAGCAAAAGGAAAATCCTCAAAGTCGAAAACATCCCGACCGGCCCCGTTATTCATTTGGCGCAATCCTATGTCTCGGAAAACGGCGAAGACGAAGATGAAAACGAAGAAGGCGGCGGCGGCGGCTTCACGATTGAAATCGTCGGCCCGTCTCATCCGTTTTATGAACACGTCGGGCATTTGCATGGCGGCGCCGGCAAGAAATATTTAGGAGCGCCGGTAAATGACCGTTTCTCAGAAAATGATCCGGCAGAAGATGTTCAGTCAGAAAATGATCCGTCAGAAGAAGACTTCAATACCGTTCCCGGCGGCGAATCTGACAATAGGCAGAAATCTGAAATCATTTTTGAAGACAATTTTGAAGACAATTTTGAAGACAATTTTGAAAACCGCGGCGAAGATTCGGGCGCGGCCGATGACGCGCAATCCAACCGTCTTCAAAGCCGTGAAGGGTACTTCTTGTCACGGATTTTCAAAGTCCGAGACGATTTGACCGGCATTTGGGTGGAGCAGCAGGAGCTGTCTCGCCTTCAGGAAGACTTGACGGTCCGCCAAAGCCGTTTGATGAATTCGTTTATCCATTACGCGACACAACTGTCTGATGACACCGTTGATTTGGATATTTTGTTCCGCCTTCTCAAAGAAGACATGAGCGCCGCCGAACTTTGTCACGCGACAGGCCACGCCCCGTCTTTGATTTTGCCGCGCCTGAAGAGTTTTGAAGACAGAAAAATGGCGGAAAAATATCTTCAAAGAGGCGATTTCGTGTGGCGGTTAAAAGACGGCGCCGACGTTTGAAAACAGACGGCCCGCTTTAATTCGTTTTTCTTTTCTTTCTGACTTTGAGGCGTTTATCAATCCAATGTTTCAATTGTTTCAATTGTTTCAATTGTTCCGATTGTTTCAATTGTTCCGATTGTTCTGATTGTTCCGATTGTTCTGATTTTTTTGATTGTTCTGATTGTTCCGATTTTTTCGATTGTTCCGATTGTTCCGATTTTATTGATTGTTCTGATTGTTAACCATTCACCATCTCATCCCGCCAAAAAATCAAATTTCCGGTCCTTTTGGGTTTACAATCCCTCTACAGATTCATATCTTAAACCAATAAGAACAATTAGATTTATTAACAATAAATTGGTTCAATGAATTGAGGTTATAAATATGGACGCCAAAAATTACGTAGAAAAGGTTTTGGAAGATGTCAAACGAAGAAATGCCGGCGAAGTTGAATTTTACACCGCGGTGGATGAAGTTCTCCACTCTTTAATTCCTGTTCTTGAAAAGAAACCCGGTCTCATTCAAGCCGGTATTTTGGATAGAATTGTTGAGCCCGAAAGAATGATTTATTTCCGCGTTCCGTGGGCGGACGACTCCGGTAAAGTTCATGTCAACCGCGGGTTCCGTGTCCAATTCAACGGCGCGATCGGCCCGTATAAAGGCGGTATCCGTTTCCACCCGACCGTGAATCAAAGCATCGTGAAGTTCCTCGGCTTTGAACAGACTTTTAAAAACTCTTTGACCGGTCTCCCCATGGGCGGCGGCAAAGGCGGTTCTGACTTTGACCCGAAAGGCAAATCCGAAGCCGAAATCATGCGCTTTTGCCAATCCTTCATGGCAGAACTTTACAAACACATCGGCCCGGACGTTGACGTTCCCGCCGGCGATATCGGTGTCGGCGCCAGAGAAGTCGGCTTCATGTACGGTATGTACAGAAAGCTTTCCAACTCCAGCAGCCAAGGCGTTTTGACCGGAAAAGGACTGACCTACGGCGGCAGTCTCGGCAGAACACCCGCAACCGGCTACGGTCTTCTCTATTTCACAAATGAAATGTTAAAAGACAAAGGCACAACCTTCGCCGGCAAAACCATCGCGGTTTCCGGCTCAGGCAACGTTGCCATCTACGCCATTGAAAAAGCGCAGCAGTTCGGCGCAAAAGTCGTCACCTGCAGCGACTCAGGCGGATACGTCTATGACGAAGAAGGCATTGATCTCGCCGTTGTCAAACAACTCAAAGAAGTCGAAGCTCGCAGAATTAAAGATTATCTCCAATACAGGCCCAATGCCGTATACGTTGAGGGCAGCACCAAAGTCTGGGAAGTCAAATGTGACATTGCGCTCCCCTGTGCCACCCAAAACGAATTGGACCTCACGGCCGCCGAAATCTTGATTAAAAACGGCGTCAAATTCGTCGCCGAAGGCGCCAACATGCCCACAACGCTTGACGCTGTTGCAGCCTTCCAAAAAGCGGGCGTCTACTTCGGCCCCGCCAAAGCCTGTAACGCCGGCGGCGTTTCCTGCTCCGGCCTTGAAATGACGCAAAACGCCCTGCGCCTCAGCTGGTCCTTTGAAGAAGTCGATGAGAAACTTCAGGTCATCATGAAAAACATCTTCGTTGCCTCCAAGGCAGCCGCCAAAGAAATTGGTGACGATGACAACCTTTTGGCAGGCGCGAACATCGCCGGCTTCCTGAAAGTCGCCGACGCCATGGTGAAACAGGGTCTCGTCTGAGTTGGATAATTTAAAAAACAGATTTGAATTTCTTTTCAATCAAAAGCGCGTCACTCCATGACTCAAAGCAGTCATGGGTTGATGCGCTTTTTTTTATTTCGTTTTAAACAGTCGGCGCGGAATTTTTACAAAAATGCTTCATCGATTATAACATCATTGTTTCGGGACATTTACCCCTTCCTCATCATCAATGTAATTGACATAAATATATCTGTTTTTCTCGTGTCGTCTTGACCGGAAACCAAGCATCCAATCGAATTTATGGTAAACGAAATATCCGTGGCTTACAAAAAATGCAAGTCCGCCAAGTCCATACAAACAAGATAAAACAGAAAAATTGTATTCATCCACCCTTTCCCTGAAAACGACAGGTTCGATGAGTAATAATAATCCAATTATTAAAATTACATACCGCTCGCGTTTGAACAGTTTATGTGTAAAAAAATTAAGTCCTTTTTTAAAATAAATTACAGTGATTGTGAAAACAATTACATATGTTGATATGATGAGAGTGATAAGCAGTATCGCATACTCTAAACCATTTGACACATATCCCTCGCTAATGAACAGTGAAACATATACTATGATGAGCAAAATTATATTCCCCACCGCCCAAGCCGCTGTCGGCACATACTCCCGCCTGTAAACGGTTACTTCGATTTCCTCCGCGTTTTGTTCCATAAAACTATTTAAGGAGATTTAAATATATAATGTGACCTATGCAGTCACTGTATGTCGAAAAAAAAGAGTTAAAGGTTGTTTGAACATCCTTTCGTTTTTATTATTTCTTTGAGCATTTCCAGCCGGCATTTTATCATCGAATCGATGAGCGTGAAGAGGAGAGCAAAAACAGCAGTTATTAACTGCTGAATTGCAGGACAAAAGAGGAGAGCAAAAACAGCAGTTAATAACTGCTGAATTTGAATTGAGGTTTTGTCCGCTTTCCCTTTACTCCTTAAAAACCAAAGGTCTCGCTTCTTTGATTTTTTCCGGCGTGTAAATTCGCTTCCCCTCTTTCAAAAAGTCGGGAAGCCGTTTTCTTTTTTCCCCGAGGAGCTGAATGCAGTACGCCACGCCGTTTATTTTCTCGCCCCACAAACCGTGAACGCGGTGGACGCCGATTAAATTGATGTAATCTTTTAAATCATCCCTCTCTTCTTTCATATGTTTGACAACTTCATACAATGCTTTGACATCATCTGCGGCTCTGTGCGTATTTTCAACACCCGCGATTTTGTAATATTCTATCGCGTCTTTCAAAGAATGAGGATGCGCTTTTCTGTCTCTTAAAACAGTGAGCGTGTCTAAAATATCAAACGCGGCGGGAATAGATTTATTGCATTTTTCCAGCATTTTCAAAACGAAGGAAAGATCGAATTGAGTGTTGTGCGCAATGATGAGCGTTTTTTTTGCCGGCAGAAAAATATCCGCGAACAAGCCGGCGGCTTCTTGTTCCAAAACGCCTTCCGTCTCCAGCATGTTATCTGTAATGTTTGTCAACTCAATAATCTTTTGAGGGAGGCTTTTGCCTTTGGGAAGTTTGACCAAAACGCTGTAAATCTGTTCCTCAATTCCGATAGCGTCGCCGTTGTAATAACGGGTTGCCGCCAGCTCTATGATTTGATCGGTTTCAGTCGTCAGGCCGGTGGTTTCGACATCCAATAAAACGATTTGTTCATAATCCGGAAAAATATCAATGATTAGGCGGGAAGCGGGGAGTACGGTCATGGGGGGCACATCCGTTAATGAATTCTGTTATGGATTCTATTGTGAATCGCTGTTATGGATTCTATTGTGAATCACTGTTATG
The DNA here is from genome assembly GCA_009784005.1 of Candidatus Methanimicrococcus labiotermitis. Taxonomy (GTDB): domain Archaea; phylum Halobacteriota; class Methanosarcinia; order Methanosarcinales; family Methanosarcinaceae; genus Methanimicrococcus; species Methanimicrococcus labiotermitis. The sequence continues at coordinate 8,571 of WRCE01000030.1, read as the reverse complement.
GATTCTATTTGAGTTACTGTTATGAATCCTGTTATCGATTTTATTCTGAATTCTGTTATGAATCCTATTGGGAATCCTGAATGAATTGAATGAATTGAGTTAATTACGTCTTTCAGATTTAAAACGGTTTTTAAGAAAAACAAACGGCTATTGAGCCCTCAGAGCCATTTCGGCCATTTAACGCCGAATGATTCTGCCATTTCGGCGGCTTCATCGTGAATGGATTTGTCCGCTTTTAACATAATGAATCCGTAAAGGAGTCCGCCGGCAACAAAAGCCGTCAGCAGCAAGACCACATTTGTGATTGGCAAGACATGCTTAAACGCCAACAGGAAGGCGCACATCAGCAACGACACGACTCCCATTTTCAAAATCGAAATCCAATTGTAGCGGACAGAAATCACTTTTCTCAGGAACAGATACGCAAGAACCGCATTTAACCCCATCGCAATAACGGTCGCGAGCGCGGCGCCTTCCATGCCGTATGCCGGAATCAGCATCATGTTCAGTCCCGCATTTGTTAAAATTCCGGCCGCGATTGACAGGAACGCGTATTTAGGGTGGCTGACCGCGTTTAGACAAATGCCTTGCAAATACATAAAAACGGTAATGATTTGGATGAAAGACAGCAAAAACAAAGCGGAGACGCCGGGGACATAAGCTTCGCCGTAAAAAATTGAAATGAAGTCATAGCCGAGAATCAGAAAACTGAAGAAAATGGGAATCGCCAGCATCAGCGACAGAGATACGCCGCCCCTGAGCCCTTTTGCGATTTTTTCATATTCTTTTGCTTCGTTCCACGCGCTGAATTTGGGGTAAAGAACGGCTTTGACGGAAATCGCCGCCAAGCCTGCCAGCATTGAAAATTGATACATAACGCGGTAAATGCCGGCTTCAGTTTCCGTCAAATAATGACCGATGAACACCACATCCATGTTCTGGTAAATCAAAAAGCAGCTCATCACCAAAAAAATCAGGGCGGCGTATGTCAAAACACGCCTGAAAATCTCTTTTGAAAAGCGGACAAGTTTCAGCCGGTTATAGCCGTGCGCGAAAAGCACGGTCAAAAGCATGCCCGCCAAAAAACCGCCCGCCAACCCGACAGAATGGTAACCGAGATACACGGCGGCGATTTGAAAAAACGACCGGACGGCCGTGTTTAAGAAAAGAGACACCTGAAACGCGTTCACTTTTCCATCAGCGTAGGCGGCATAAATCCGGCTGCTGTAAAAATAATCAATCACAAGCGCCGTCATTATCCACCACAAAATTCCGGTCTCCATCATCACAGACGCCGGAAACACGGCGGCGATAACCAAAAGGCCGGCGACGCACAAAAGCAAATAAATCAACCGAAGCGTCATGGAGGCCGTATAATACTCGTTTTTGCTTTTCCCCTCACTGATGAGTTTAACGCTTGCCTCCCCAATTCCGCTTTCAGAAAAAAGATAGAAAAGCGCGCAGTATGAGAAAAACAAGAAATAAACGCCGACAATCGCGGGGTCAACAACGCGTGTAAAATAAATCGTACTGATAAAACCAATGGCTGTCAAGCCGAATTGTGAGAAAAGAGACACCGCGGTTTGCGCGCGGACAGGGTCAACGCCTGCCGCTCCCGTCTCTTCCTTTTTCCCGATATTTGAAAAAATATCCGCCGACTGAGCCATAACTAATGAATAGCGTTGTCGTGTTAAAAATATTTGCGTCCAACGGAACAAATCTTTGAATCCAAAAACAAATAATTGCGTCCGCGAAACAAATCTTTGCATCCAAAAACAAATATTTCATCCAATGGAACAAATTTTGCGTCCAATGAAACACAACGTAAAAAATTTAAACAAAGTCCGCCGCCAAATATTTCCGAACCGGCGTGCCTGAAACCTTTTTCGGCTTAAAATCAAAATATTTTTTCATCCGGCGGCCTTCTTTTTTCATGTAAAAATAAATCTCGCCGCCGTAAGTTGAAAACAGAGAATAAGCGGTTTCAAACTGCTCCAAATCTTCAGGCATCAGTTCAACGATGTACTTAGAATCCGCGCTGTAAATCTCCAGCAGAACAATTTCCCGAATTCTTTTAAGCTCTTCCGTATTCGGTTCCATTTCAAAATAAAGCGTATGCCGCAGCCCCGGGAGCCAGCAGGCATACATCTTTTTATAATCCAAAACAACAATCGGAACTTTTTCGTCTTCGTGAAGTTTCAAATAATTACGGCCAATCAGCGGAGAGACAGTCATCAAAAACCTCACAATCCATCATTAGCAGCCATATGCCTCATCATTTATAATTCACTTTGTTTGCGCAATTTGCTTATTAAACGGCCGCGGTAGTAGTAACCAAACACCAGTCCGATAATAATGCCGCTTAAATGTGCTGTGTGAGCAATAAAACTGCCGTCGCCCATAAACAGCAAGCTGATGAGAACGAAAATGAGAATCATATACTTGATTTTCATAGGGATGAAATAAACGTAGACACGCATATTCGGATTAATCACGGCAACGGCTCCGAGAACGCCGGACACAGCGCCGCTGGCGCCGACAAGGCCGATGCCGGTCTCTCCTTTTGATAATACCTCAAACAATATGAAACCAAGTGCGGCAATGATGCCTGATGTCAAGTACATGAAAATGAATTGCTTTTTTCCAATCAGTCTTTCCAGATACGGCCCGAAGGAAAAGAGCACAAACATATTGAACAGAATGTGGAAAATTAAAGATTGGCTGTGCAGGAACATATGCGTAATCAATGTCCACGGGCGGAGGAGGATGTAATCGAAACTTGCCCGCAGAAGCAAAAATTGGTATATGGCGTTGCCCAATCCATTGAATAAGCCCAAAAACGCAATCAATTGAAGGAATACACAGATAGTGATGATAACGTACGTCGGGCTGGCGGCGATTCTTTTCCACATCGGCGGTTTTCTGACCGCATCGTACCCGTATCTTTGTTCAAACTGATCCCTGTCGTAATAATCGGCTTTCGGCGGGTTTGTTTCCTTTGACGCTCCGGTCCCGTATGTCTTGACGTAAACGCGCGTTTTGCCCGTATTGACGCCTCTCGGGTCAACAAAACAGTTGTGGTTTTGCCTGTAAATGTGTTCGTCGCAGTACGCTTTCCCGCAAACGCCGCAAATTTGATGCGTTGGTTCTTCTTTTCCGCATGCTTGACATTTTGTCATGATTTCGCTCAATTATTCGGGTTTGGAATCTTATCTCAAGTAAGAATTCTGTCTCAAATTGCCTGTCTTTTAACAGTTTTCTCAGTCGTTCGTTTCAGAATTGACAGTTTCTCATTCATTCGTTTCTGAATTGATGTTTTCTCAACTGTTCAATCATTAATTGTTTTTTTCGTTTATTATTGTTACCGCAAAACTCATTTCCCCGGTTTCAATTTTTGGCGCCGGGGACACGAGAATATCAGACTCAGACATTTTCAAGTTCTTTTAAAACCATTTCACGTGCCAGTCTGGCATCGGTTTTTCCTTTGGCTTTTTGCATGACTTTGCCGACGATGAAGTTAAGCGCCTTTTCCGTGCCGGCTTTATAGTCGGCGACGGCTTCGGGACTTTCAGCGACGGCTTCCTTGACGGCGGTTGTGATCGCATCGCCGCCAACCATGGCTAAGCCTTTGTCTTTTACAATGTCAAGCGGTTTGCCGCCGTCGTCGAGAAGTGTACGAATCACAATGATGCCGCTTTCTTCGCTGATTTCTTTCCTTGAAACCATATCGACAACAGTAATCACATCTTCCGCGAGAATGGACGTTACCGGCAAGCCGCGATAGTTCAGTTCACCTTTCACAGTATCGGCGACCCAAGACGCCGCAATTTTGGGGTCGGTTTTCGCGGCGACATTTTCAAAAAGGTCGGCGAAGGCTCTTTCCGTGACCAAACTTTTGGCGTGGGCGTCAGAAATACCGTACATCCGAACAAAGCGTTCCCGTTTGGCGTCGGGCAGCTCAGGCAGTTTTGAGCGAATACCTTCAACGCGGTCGCCGACAATCATCGGCACCAAATCAAAGTTGGGGAAGTAGCGGTAATCATCCGCCGTTTCCTTCACGCGAAGGCGGATGGTGATGTTTCTGTCTTCATCGTAGTGACGGGTTTCCTGAACCAAGGCTTTGTTTTTTCGAAGCGAGTCCTTTTGTCTCATAATTTCATAATTGATCGCCTTCTCAACAGCTTTGTGCGAAGAAATGTTTTTCACTTCAACGCGGGTGCCGTCAATCCGCTGACCGTTGAAAACGTTAACGGAAATGTTGGCGTCGGCTTTCATTGCGCCTTCGCGGGAACCGTCAAAGACGTCGAGGTATTCCAAAATGCTTCTGAGTTTGTCTAAGAAGCGGCGGGCCTCTTTCGCGGACCGCATGTCGGGCTCGGTGACAATTTCAACAAGCGGCATGCCCGATCTGTTAAAATCAATGATACTGCCGGTGGATTTCTCAATGGTACCGAAGTGAGCCATTTTTCCGGGGTCGTCTTCCATATGAGCGCGTCTGATACGGACTTTTAATTCACCGTCTTCGCCTTCAATGATGACGGAACCGTTTTTCACAATGGGTTTGTCAAACTGAGTGACCTGATAACCGTTGCCGAGGTCGGGATAAAAGTAACTCTTCATGAAAAAGTCGGTTTCTTCTTCGATTTCGGCATTCAAAGCCAAACCGATACGAATCGCGTATTCAATGGACTTTTCGTTAAGAACCGGCGTTGTCCCGGGAAGAGCCAGACAGCCGGCGCAAAGGCAGGTGTTTGCGTCATTGTCGGTGTAATCGGTTGTGCAACTGCAAAACATCTTGGTGGCGGCTTTGTTGAGCTGAACGTGGACTTCAAGGCCAATCATAATGCCGTCGGGATTTTCGTAAATCATTTAAACCGCCTCCTGTGATTTTTCAAAACCGGCCGCTTTTTTGTAAATCATTTAAACCGCCTCCGGCGCTTTTACAAAATCCGTTGCCTTTTCAAACGCATCCGCCGTCGCGATAACGTCGGCGTCTTTTTGGTAACCGCCGATGATTTGAAGACCTGCCGGCAGTTTACCGGCAAATCCGCAGGGGACGGCCGCAACCGGAAGGCCTGCCAAATCGGTGCCTGCCATTGCCGAAGAATAGGAACTGAGTTCTTCGCCGCAGCCGCCGGCGCAAGCGACGCCGAGGTCGGGCGCGGCAGTCATAGCGGACGGCGCGATTAAAAGGCTGTATTCTTTAAAGACGGATTCAAATTCCTCAATAATGAGGGTTCTTATCTGCATGGATTTCATGTAATAATCGTTGTACCGGCCGGCCATCAACAGATAGATGCCGAGGATAATTCTTCTTTCAACGGCGGGGCCGAAAAGCGCTCTGGTCTTGGCAATCATTTCGTGCCAGTTGTCGGCATCCGCGCGGGGTCCAAACCGCGTGCCGTCAAACTTGGCAAGCATGGCGGAACTCTCGCCCGCGGCGATAATGTCGTGGGCAGATTGCGCGTACTTTGCTGTTTTTAAGGAGATTTTTTCGCAGACCGCGCCGAGTTTTTCAAAGGTTGAAACAGCTTCTTCAAATCTTTCCATGACATCGGAGCTGACGCCTTCTAAATACTCATTCGGGATTCCGATTTTGACTCCCGAAAGCGGGTTATTGCCGGACTCGCAGGTCTTACCTGAATCGTCTGACTTACCGGTCTTGATTTTGCCGGAAAAATCCGTCTTGCTCGGCAAAGAAGTGGTGTCACGGCTGTCATTTCCTGAAAGGACGTCCATGACGGCAGCGACATCGGAAACGGTTGACGCGGTCACGCCGATTTGGTCAAGCGACCCTGTGTAGTAGATGAGCCCGAATCTGGACACGGCGCCGTAAGTGGGTTTGAAAGCCGTTGTTCCGCAGTAGGCGGCGGAAACTCTCAATATGCCGCCCGCGTCGGAACAAACAGCGGCGGCAACTTCACCGGCGGCAACGGCGGCGGCGGATCCGCTCGGCCCGCCTTTTTTGGTTTTGTCCCACGGATTTTTAACGGGGCCGTAAGCGCTCGGCGCGCCGAAGATGCCGAATTCAGCCATATTGGTTTTGCCGACAATAACGGCGCCCGCTTGTTCCAAATCGTCAACGGCTTTGCCGGAAAACGGAGGAACATAGCCTTTCATGATTTTAGAGGCGCAAGTCGTTTCGACGGCTTTTGTTGAAATGTTATCGGACACGGCAACCGGAACGCCCGCGAGGGGGCCGGAACCGGCAGTTTTGGCGCTTTCGCAATCGGTCATAACAGTAATGAAAGTGCCCAAACCATCCTTTTTGATTTTTTCAAGGCTTTCGGCAACCGCTTTGCCGTCTGCCGTTTTGAATTTTGAAATGGTGTGTGTCATATTTTCCCTGCCTTACAAAATTTTTGGGATCTTAAAGGATGTTTCGTGAACGTCAGGCGCATTTTTCAGAGCGTCTTCAACGCTCATGGAGGGGACAACCGCATCTTTTCTGAGAACCGTATTCAAGCGGGAAGGGTTGACGGTTTTTGGCACGCCGTCCGCCGGCGCGTCCGCAATAACGGCGTAATATGCCAACTTCTTATTGATTTTGTCTTGGAATTCCGGAATGTCTTTCTCGCCAACTGCAATTCGAGCGGCCCAAGCAAGTTCTTTCATTTCGTCTTTTTGAATCATTCATCTTCCCCATATGCGATTTTATCATACTCAAACGGATTTACAGCGTGGTTTTAATGATAATTTTAAGTGTGTCGGTTATTCAATAAAAAATTATCTGTAAGCATATTTCTTCATCACGATTATTAATGGAATAAGTGCCGGAATAATTGCCGGAACAATTACCGGAGTAATTATCGATGTTCATATTTGTTTAAATTTAAAGATAAATGAACGCCGTTTATTTAAAGATATCAAAAATTCAGTTATACGGTCTGATTCGAAAGGTATGTTTATATCAATTGAAATGAAACTGTTTTGAATTATGTCATCGGACGATGTCTTTGCAGGCAGCCGTTTTCTCGGCAGGGATTTCATGAAAAAGTCCCAAGTTCTTGATTCTTCTTTTGTAGTTGCTTCTGTCGAAGCCGGAAACACGACGACGAAATGTATTCTTACCGCAACGGACTTGACTCTCGGAAAAACAGACATCATCGGGCGATGCGTTCGTTTAACGCGTGATGTCCGCGCCCCCAAAGACGATGAAATCATTTTCGGAAAAACAATCAGCGGAACGCTTCTGACAAAGGAATCGCTCGCGGAGCTTGTCAGAGACACGATTCTGCAGGCTCTTTTTGAGAATAATTTGACGGCCGGCGACATTCATTTTGTTGTCCGTTCCACAGGTGTGACGGCTGAAACGGGCGAACAGTCGGAAATGATTATTCTGTCTTTGGCAAACGGTTGTCTGCTTGCCGGATTTGAGCCGCGGAAAATGACGGGATATTTGAGTTTGGAACAAATGCCTGAAAAAATGAAGCGTTTCTCGTATTTGGATAAAGTTTATTTTGACGGCGCCGTTGCCGGCGTCCTCCCGCCGTCGGGTCTTTTCGGCAGCGTCATTTCAAATGAAATGGAAGGGGAATTGGCATTGGCCGGTTTAAAGGAAGCCGGAAAACACGCGGGAACGGATTTTCGTAATCCTTGTATTGCCATTGATATGGGAACAACGCTGTCGGGCAGAATTGCGGATAGCAGCGCGCCGTATGCCAAATCGGTCGGCAATTTCTGCGGTTACGCCGGCGCCGCCGTTGACGCGCTGATTCCGGAAACGGATTTAAGCAAAAGCGCTTTTGAATTTTTTAACAAAAATCAGGATATCCAACCTCTCCCTCCTTCCCAAAACATGATTGACGGCGTCATAAAAGAAGCGATGGAAATCATCACGGTCACGCAAATCCCGCCCGGCCGAAAACAATTCGGTCCGTTTGCCGTCAACGCCGACGAAGCAAAGAAGGCCGGCTTGACTCTTTTTGGTTGCGATGTCGGTGAAAACGGCTCGGGCTTTTTTGAATTATCAAAAATCGGGACATGGCTTTACGAAGAAGGTGCTTCTGAATCCGAAAGGGTCGGAAACATCGTTGCCGCCGCCGATGAAATCATGTCGGAAGTAACGGTTTCTTTAATCAGCTTGGTCAAAGAATCGGGCTTGCTGCCGGAAAATGCCAAAATCGGAATAACCGGCCGCTCGGGAATAACCGGAAACAAGCAAGCTCTGACATTGAATAAGTTAAACCGGATGAACATACTGTCGTTTCCCGAAGAAACCGTTCTCTTCGCCGAGGACGGATTGGCACGCGGCGCCGCCGTGATGGCGCGGTGCATGAATTCACTCGGGTGCCCGCAAAATCCAATCGGCGGCAGGCGCGGCGAGAAATGTATAATGCGGGAGAGGCAAGTGTATCAGAACAGGTGAAATTGAAAAATTGTTGTTTTTGTTGGGGACGAACGCTTAAAACAAACAAAAAAACAAACAAAAAAACTAATCTTCAATCAAGAAGTGCATAATCTCCGAAAAAATAAAGAGGGTGCTTATCTTCCTATATTTTGCACATAAAAGGAAGTAACACCCATGCTACAAACACTTTCAGGATATAAAAATTATAACCATCTCACATT
>WRCE01000029.1 GCA_009784005.1 Candidatus Methanimicrococcus labiotermitis | reverse complement strand
GGAATTGTACTTGAAGAATACGGAATTGTACTTGAAGAATACGGAATTGTACTTGAAGAATACGGAATTGTACTTGAAGAATACGGAATTGTACTTGAAGAATACGGAATTGTACTTGAAGAACACGGAAGTGACGGATATCATTAAATTGAAATAGAAACAACAGAGATGTCACTTTAATACAATTAACCGATGAATTTAAATCAGAAAATTATGGTTGGAAATCCATGGAAACCTATGAATGTGAAATCTGCGGCAAAAAAATGAAAACGCCAACGGTGGCTGTCAAAGTGGAGGGCGCCGAATTTAAAGCCTGTCCCGAATGTATGAAGCTTGGAACAGTCATTGAGAGAAAACCGCCCCAAACAACAGGCAAAGCGGGCGGCACATTGGCGCCGATTCGATACGGTCCCGCACCCGGAACCGCTCCGAAAGCCAAACCGAAAAATTATTTTGCCGGCCTTGAAAATGAAATAGTGGAAGACTATGATGTCGTTATTAAAAAAGCCCGCGAAGCCAAGGGCTTGTCACAGGAAGACCTCGCTTTAAAAATGAAAGAAAAAGCAGCTCTTATCAAAAAGATTGAGCGCAAAGAAATCCATCCCGAAGAGTCCATCATCAAAAAATTTGAGAAAGAACTCAACATCAAATTAACGGAAGCTTTTGAATCCGGCGAGACGTTCCAACACCGCAAATCCAATGAAACAACACTTGGCGATATCGCTTTTGTAAAGAAAAAATAAGGGCTGAATGCCCTTTCTTTTTTTGAACTTTTATTACTGTTTTTCACTTTTTCTTTCCGAGCCGTTCTGATTTTTCGGCGCCCGTAATAACAGCGTCTATAAATGCGGCGCGGACGGCTTTCTGTTCCAAAACGGCGACGCCTTCTATGGTTGTTCCGCCGGGGGAGCAGACCATGTCTTTGAGTTCGCCGGGGTGCTGTCCGCTTTCAATCACCATCGTCGCGGCGCCGAGAACCGTTTGAGCCGCCAGTTTTAAAGCGGTGCCGCGGTCAAGGCCGGCATAAACGCCGCCGTCCGCCATCGCTTCAATCACTTGGAAAATGTAGGCGGGGCCGCTTCCCGAAAGTCCGGTGACGGCGTCCAGCAGGTTTTCGGGAACTTCCATCGCGGTGCCGACGGCGGAGAAGATTTCCATTGCCAAAGCCGTATCTTCGCGTGACGCGTTCATGCCTTGGCTGACGCCGGTCGCGCTTTGAAGGACGGTTGCGCAAATGTTGGGCATGACACGGATGACGCGGGCGCCGCTGCCTGCCATTTTCTCCAAATCAGCGATTTTAACGCCGGCGGCGATTGAGATGAACAGCTTGCCGCAGGTTGAACCGGATGCCGATAAAGCTGCTTCGATGTCTTTTGGTTTAACGGCAACGATCACGATATCGGATTTTTTGACGACTTCGGCATTATCATTGGTGACATAAATACCGAAATCCTTACGGGCGGCTTCCGCCGAGGGCGGGTAGACTTCCCCGGCGCAAATGTTTGCCGGGTCAATGCCGTATTTTATCAGTCCTTTAATAATCGCCGACGCCATTTTTCCGGCGCCCAGAAAACCTATTTTTTGCTCTTTTAATGCCATGTCAATCTTCCTGAATGTGAATCTGTAAATGTGAATCTGTAAATGTGAATCTTAAATGTGAGTCTTAAATGCAATCTCTCAAATGTAATCTCTCAAATGTAATCTCTCAAATGTAATTTCTCAAATGTAATCTCTCAAATGTGAATTTCTTTGATATTAATCGATACCTTGATACAAATACTTTGATACAAACTGATGCCTTGTGATATCTCGGTCTTGTCTTTTGATACAAATTGATATTAATCGGTAATTGTTAATCCAAACTTAATCTAAAAGCGCTAAATTTTCCTTTCGGATGACGTTGTCGTAATTTTTATGGCCGAGGATTTTTTCGATGTCGTCCGTATGGGCGCCCATTATTTTTCTTATTTCTTCGGCATCGTAATCCGTGATGCCCTTCGCGAATATCGCGCCGCCGCATTCGATTGAGACGATATCGCCGCGCTCGAATTCACCTGATACGGCAGTAATTCCTTTTGGAAGCAATCCGCTGGTTTGCGTCAGCGCGTTCATCGCGCCGCGGTCAACTGTGATTTTTCCGGCGGGGCGGGAAAACAGAACCCATCTGTTCTTATTGTTTTCCATATTTTCGCTTTTCGCGTTAAATAATGTGCCGATGTCATCGCCGGCGACGATTTTTGAAATCACGCGGCTGATGTCGCTGTTTGCGATTACCATTCGGCAGCCTGATTTTTCGGCAATTTTCGCCGCGATTATTTTTGTTCGCATGCCGCCGACACCTTTTGTGCCGGACGGGTCGCCGCCGTACTTTTCAATTTCGGGCGTCACTTCTTCAACAAACGGAAGCAGTATCGCATCAGGGTGAAGTTTGGGGTTTTTATCGTAAAGGCCGTCAATATCGGATAAAAGAATCAGCAGGTCCGCTTCGATTTTGCTGGCAACCATCGCGGACAAACGGTCATTATCGCCAAAAATGGCGTCGATTTCGTTTGTACACGTGCTGTCATTTTCATTGATAATCGGAACGACGCCGTAGCCGAGGAGCGTTGTAATGCTGTTTCTTAAATTCAGGTACTTGACCCTGTCCGAATAGAAATCATATGACAACAAAATCTGAGCCGATTTGGTGTTGTATTTTCTAAAAGCTTCATTCCAATACCGCATCAGTTCCCCTTGGCCGACAGCGGCGGCGGCTTGTCGAATCGGGAATTCGCGCGGCTTGGTCGGGATGCCGAGAATGTTTAAACCAACGCCGATCGCGCCGGATGTCACAATGATCACTTCTTTGCCTTCTTTCATAAGCTCGGCTGTCTGTTCGGCGACTTGTTCCAAAAAAGAGGTGTCTACAGAGGATTCGTTCAACATAATCGATGTCGTTCCAACCTTTATGACAATTCTTGAAAGATTTGAAAAGAGTTCTTTCCGGTCGATGTTATTTGGATGGTTTTGCATAGTCAGCTTCCAGTTATTATGATTCCCTTCATTCGAATTCCCGTTGTTATGGTTCCTGTTGTTATGGTTCCTGTTGTTATGGTTCCCGTTGTTATGGTTCCCGTTGTTATGGTTCCCGTTGTTATGGTTCCCGTGGTTTGGATTCCCTTAATTTCGATTCCCGTTATTTCTTACTGCAAGCGGCAGTATTTCTCCTGCGTTTTCTTGTGCAGATAGGGTTTTGCCTTATCGCCTGCATAATCTTTCACCAAATGGCCGCTGCCGGAAAGAATGTATTTGTAAATCATCAGGCCTTCCATGCCGACGGGGCCGCGGGAATGGATTTTGTTGGTACTGATACCGACTTCGGCGCCTTTGCCGTAGCGAAAACCGTCCGCAAATCTGGTAGACGCGTTGATCATGACGCTGGCGGAATCGACAAGGCCTGCAAATTTGTCAATTTCTTTTTGGTCGGTTGATAATATCACATCTGTGTGATGGGAGCCGTGCTTGTTGATGTGCTCAATCGCTTCGGCGGCGGAGCCGACGACCTTTACTGAGAGAATCAAATCATTGTATTCAGTGTCCCAATCGGCATCGGTCGCTTTCTTTAAAGTTATTCCGCCGTTTACTCCGCCGTTTACTCCGCCGTTTACTCCGCCGTTTTTCTCGGCGATTTGATACGATTTTTCATCGAATCGGAGTTCAACGCCGTTTTCTTGATAGGTCCGGCACATTTCGGGCAGGAATTTCTCGGCGATTTTGTCATTGACCAAAAGCGTTTCAATCGAATTGCAGGCGGCAGGGTATTGAATTTTGGAATCCAGGCAAACCGCGTAAGCTGTCTGAAGGTCGGCGGATTCGGAGACGTAAGCGTGACAGATGCCGCTTGTGTGGCCGAGGACGGAAATACGGGTGTTGTCCTGTATGTATTTGACGAATTCATTAGAGCCGCGGGGGATCAAAAGGTCGATATACGGGTCCATTTTGAGCATTTCGGCGACATCTTCGCGGCTTTGCGCCAATTGAAAAGCGCCGGCAGGAATATCGGGGACCGTGTTTATCGCTTCAACCAGAATATCAAATAAAGCGCGGTTGGAATACTTAGCTTCGCTGCCGCCTTTGAAAATGGTGGCGTTGCCGCTCTTTAAACAAAGCGACATCACCTGAGGAACAACATCGGGGCGGGCCTCAAAGATGACACCGATAACGCCGATGGGGCAACAGATTTGGTAAAGCGTCAGGCCGTCATCTAAAACAAGCGCGGACATCGTTTTGCCGACGGGGTCTTCAAGTTTTGCAACATCCCGAATCCCCGAAACCATGTCTTTGAATTTAGAATCGCTGAGTTTCAGGCGGTCATAAAGAGCCGTTGTCATCTTTTTATTTTCAAGCATCGCCGCGGCTTCTTCCAAATCTTTTTTATTGGCTTGCATAATAACAGATTTGTTTTTCTCCAGAGCGTCCGCCATTGCCAAAAGCGCCTTGTCTTTGGAAGCGGTCGGAACGTTTGCCAACAAAACGGATGCCGCCTTCGCTTTTGATGCGTTCTCTCTCATTTGATTTTCCATAATAAAGTCTCCGAAAGATAGATTGATGAGTATTGGTTGACGAGTATAGATGAGTGCGTATAGGTAGATGAGTGCGTATTGATAGATGAGTGCGTATAGATAGATGAGTATAGTATAAGATAGATGAGTATGAGTATGGAAAAAACAACACCGTTAAATATATCTTTTGTTATTCGGGATATCGAACAAGATATTTTAATTATTTAAATCAATTTAAATTATAATGAATAATTAAATAAGAAATTCTATTTAACAGTAATATTTATAAAGATGCACGTTTCTTTAAAAAAACATTAAAACAACGATTAATCATTGAGGTTCATGATTATCATTGAGGTTAACGAGAAAATCATTCAACAATTATATTTTTTAAGACATTTTGATATTTTTAAAAATATTTTTGTACTTTTAAGAATAATTTTATATTTTTGAGATTATTCTTAAATAAGTTTAAATTGTGCTTCATCCTATTCACTTAGTAAGTTTGGAATATATTAAAAAGTATTAAAAAATATCAAAAGATATGAAATAGTATCAAAAAGATATTCGAAAATATTAAAAAAATATAAAATAAACTTCTGAAATAAAGGTAAATTTCTGAAGTCAAAAATAAACGTTTGAAATTGATACACTGCCTGAATTGCGGGCACAAGAACTAAAAAAACGAATCAAAGTCTTTATACATGTGTGTGTTTCATTAAAAAACAGGACGTATCGAACAGATACATAAAAACGGAATGAACAAATCCGAGGGAAACCCCAAAGATACAAAAACGGACAACAATAACGCAATTGACGAAATCAACAAACAAAACGAAATATCGGCAAATAAGAAACAGAGATCTACAAACGCCGCAAACGCCGCAAAAATGAGGCGGCAAGATATTTCAAAAGGAAAAAACGGCTCTCACAATTGCGCATTAACATAAAAACAGACGTGTGGTTAAAAAAAATAACAGAATGACAGCTGGTGGAAAAATGAAATCTTTCGCTTTAATTCGAGCAGACGATCCGGACAAGGTAAAAATTGCATTACATGATCTGGAAATATACGGCCATATGCAATTCAGTGAAAATCCAAAGAACATTGCAACCAAATACGCCGATCAAATTTTGACAAGCGTAATGAGTGTGACATTAAAGAATGAATGCTGTTCCGCATCTCTCGTACGATTGGAAACGCCGCCGGGCGCGGCAATCAGTAATTTGAAGAAAATACATCCGCCCGCCCATATCATAATCATCAGTCCGCGGCATGATAAAATCTACGAAGAGCTGATGTCGAACTATGATAATTTCCCGGACTTTGACCGGAAATTTACAACCGTTCCGAAAGAGAAAAAATCAGAGTAATAAACTTTTGTTTATTCCTTTTGTTTATTCCTTTTGTTATTCCTCTCATTATTTCTTTTACTATTTTCTTTTACTGTTTTCTCTTACTATTTTCTATTACTATTTTCTTTTTTGGCCGGCATCGGGCAACCAACCGTTTGGCGTTCAATCAACCATAAAAAATGAGCGTGTTCGCAAATACGTATAATAATTTGTCTGCTTCTGTTTGAATCGGATTCTATTCCGTTTCATTCATCAAAATAATAAAAGCGTAAACGCTTCGTTTTCGTTTTTCTGTTAAAAAATAAGTCCTCTCGATTCTGACTTTTCGGTTTCGTTTGTCAAAATATCTGAATGCGTAAACTGTTCGTTTTTGTTTTTCTGGTAAAAAATCAGTCCTCTCGATTCTGATTTTTCGGTTTCGTTTGTCAAAATATCTGAATGCGTAAACTGTTCGTTTTTGTTTTTCCTGATAAAAAATCAGTCCTCTCGGTTCTGATTTTTCGGTTCCGTTTGTCAAAATATCTGAATGCGTAAACTGTTCGTTTTCGTTTTCTCTGTTTCAAAAAAGTCCTCTTGAATCTGATTTTTTCGGTTCAGTTGTCGAAATATCTGAATTCGTAAACTGTTCGTTTACGATTTTTCTGTTTCAAAAAAGTTCGATTGAGTCCTGTTTTTTTCGTTTCATTCTTCAAAAAATTTGTAGGGCAAACGCTTCGTTTTCGTTTTTTCGTTTTCAAAAAAGTTCGTTCGAGTCTGATTTTTTCTGTTTCATCATCAAAACATTGAACGTGTAAACTGCCGTTTTCGATTATTTTATTTCAAAAAAAAGTTCACTTGGATCTGATTTTTTTCGTTTCATCATCAAAACATTGAACGTGTCAACTGTCGTTTTCGATTATTTTATTTCAAAAATGAGTTCTTTTGCCTCTGATTTTTTTCCGCTTCATCTTCAAAACATCGGCGTGTCAACTGTCGTTTTCGATTATTTTTTTCAAAAAAAAGTTCACTTGGATCTGATTTTATTCCGTTTCCTTCTTCAAAATATCGGTCAGCGTGAATTGCTTTGTTTTCGGTTTTGTCTCGATTTGGAAGTAGTCGGCCGCGGCTTTTGAGACGGCTTCTAAGTGTTCTTTGGGGGAGAAGACGCCCATTCTCCAATTGTTGACTTGAACGTGTTCCAAATCGCGAACAAAAAGGGACGCGTCCGTTAATTTCTTCATGCCGCCGTCCATTACCAGCGCTTTCATTTCTGCCATTTCGGGTTTTGACGGAATGTCAATGATGACGTTTTCCGGGTCAACGCGGGCGGCTTCCGCGATTTCTTTTTCAATGCGGCCGATGTTTGAGCGATACTCAAAAACACTGTTCCCGACAGTGTTTAAGCCTTCGTAAAGAGCGCGTTTGTACAAATTCCGGTCATCCAAACGTTTCGCAATTTCGCCGGCAAATCCTTCGTCTTCGCGCATGATAGACGTCAATCCGATGTCATCAAGCTGCGCGAACGTTTGGGGGCGAATGATTTTGTTTTCCAAAAGGTAAGCGCAAGCGCGCGAAGACATCGTTTCCGCAATTCTGGAAACGTGATGGTAATATACAGAACCGTTCATCCAAGTCCTGGAAACCAAAAGCCCTTCCGCCGCTCGAATACCGCCGGCGTCCAAGACGAGTTTGTTTTCAAAATATTCCATATGATTCAAAAGACGCATGTAGTCAACGCTTCCCGAGGTCACGCCGGTGTAATGCATGTCGCGCGCCAAGTAATCCATCTTATCGACATCAATTTCGCTGCTGAGAATTTGACTGACGGGCGTTTTTCCGGCGATGTGTTTCGCGATTCGCGACGGCAAAAATCCGTATTCCTGAAGAACGTCGCCGACTTCGGTTTCAGACAGTATTTGTCGGACATCGTCATGGCTTTTTCGAGTATACTGTTCAATCAGCTTTTCGGTCGCGTGTGAAAACGGCCCGTGGCCGATATCGTGTAAAAGCGCCGCGACAACGATTTCATCCAGCGCGCCGTCATCCGTCACGGCGGAGACGGAAGAGGGATTTTCCTTTTGGAATTTAGAAAAGAGGGAGGCTAAATGCATGGCGCCCATACTGTGTTCAAAACGCGTATGGTTGGCGCCCGGGTAAACCAAATTTGAAAAACCGAGCTGTTTGATACGGCGAAGGCGCTGCATCTGCGGCGTGTCGAAAAGTGACCGCTTCATTTTATCAAATTCAATGTAGCCGTGAATCGGGTCCAAGATAACGCTTTTGTCCATGGGGTCAGCCTGCTGTCTTTTGAATAAACATAGCCGTTATGATGTAAATAATGATGTAAATAAATATGGTTTCCTTCGATTTCAAGCGTCAATGCCTTCTTTTTTCCAAATCTCAAACGCTTCGACGACTTCATGCCCTTCTGCAAAAATCATGCCGTTTCTTTCGCCGTAGGCTTTCGCGTCTTCTTTTGAAAGCGCTTTGCCGTTTTCGTCATCCAGCATTTCACAGACGACCATGGCGGGCGTTTCCTTTGCCATCAGCGCCAAAGCGACGGAAAGCTCGGTTTGGCCGCGGCGCTCATCCAATAAGCCGGCGGACGCGCGCAGCGTCGCGGTATGACCGGGGGTTCTAAATTCCGATGCGAAATCGACGGTCTTTCCTTCCAGCGCCGTTTTCGTCATTTCGCCGAGACGGCGGATGGTGTGGGCACGTTCATTATCGGGAATGCCTGTCCGGTTTTCGCGGTGGTTGACCCAAAGGGAGAATGAGGATTTTTTATCGTATTGAATGTCGCCTTCTTTTTCAACGAAGGTGCCGATTTCAAGTTTCGGGCTGATTTGATTATTCGTCGCCGCCGCCGTGACAACGTCAGCCATAAACGGCAATTTCATGATTTTTGACGCTTTCGGGCTGACCGCAACGCAAATTAAGCCGCCGCCGTCCTTTCTCATTCGTTTGACATCTTGAGGCTGAACAGCTGTCGCTGGGATGACGAAATCCGTTTCACCTTCTCTTTTTTCTGAATCGTACAGGAGGAAAAATTTCCCCTCTCGAATAACCTGAAGAATTTTTTGAATTTTTTCGGAATATTCGCCGCCGTTTTTGTTTTGATTTAGATTTTGATTAAGATTTTGATTTAGATTTTGATTAAGATTTTGATTAAGATTTTGATTTTGATTTATGTTTTCCATTCCTTTCACCTTCTTATCCGAATGCGTTTTTTACACTTCCGCATTGCCGACAACAACCGTCACCTTTTCGCCGTCAGTGAGCTTTAATGCCTCCCGAATTTTAACGGGGGCGATGATTTCCAGCAGGTCCGTTTGATAATGCGTTCTTTCGGGCACGATGATAAAACAGCAAAGGCCGTTTATTTTTGCCGGGTAGCAGTCGCTGGCGCCGTATGTTCGCTGCCCGTCGGAAAAGCCGTCGATTTTTATGTACGGCATCTCTGCCATCTTTTTCCGCGCGTCAGCGCAGTATTCTTTGATTTTGACATTCAAAGTTCCGGGAAACGGCGTGAATCCGAGTTTTTCTTTAAACTGTTTCATGTACCCGTCAATCGAAATGTAGTATTGGCCTTCGCCGAGACCGGATGCGATAACGCCTTCCAGTTCAATTTCCTCTTTGACGCTGAATATTTTTTTGTAATCGGCAAACTCTTTTGAGAGCAACTTCATACCGGCCGGCGTGATTTTGATACTTTGGCCGGTCGGGCCGGCGCCGCGCTCAATCATATTTTTCTCTTCCAAATATTTCAGATTGCGGGAAATCGTTTTGTCGCTGGATTTTAAATCTTTTTCCAACTCTTTGGCAGCGATGCGAACGGGTTTTTGATCGCACCCGAGAAGAGCCAGCGTTTTTAAGTATTTGATTTGATCCATTTTCTGTTTCTCCCTGTTTCTTCCTGTTTCTTCCGTTTTCTCCCTGTTTCTTCCGGTTTCTCCCTGTTGAGCGGGCATTTTCGTCTCAAAAATAAGATGTTTCTCAAATATGAGAAATTGATTCTATTTAAATTCTGTTTCATCTTTTATTCGTTTTGTTGAATATGCTTATATCTTATCGCCAACTTTTCTTCGGCAGTTCAAAAAAAGGTAAAAAATAAAAAAAGGCAAAAAAGGATTAAGGGATTTTTATGCTTGAAGAAGGAAATGAAATTGAAATCAAATGCCCGAAATGTTCTCCCGCGGACGAGACATGGCACGAAATCTTAAAACAGGGCCAAAGCCCGGTCGCCAAATGCATGGATTGCGGCCACGCGCACAGCTACAGCATCCCCCGCGTGAAAACGAAAACCGTTAAGGTTATCGTCAGCCAAATGGGCCAAACCATTGTGATGCAGACGCTGCTGGATGAAACCGAGCGTTTTTTTCTTGAAGACGAGTTCGTTGCGGACGATATGCTGACGGGCGAAGTGACGCCGATTGTGATCACTGTTTTAGAATGCGGCGAACAAAGAAAACCATCCGCCGCCGTTAAAGATATCGACGTGATATGGGGCCGCGCCATTGATGAGGTAACCGTCAAAATCGCGATTCAACAAGGGGAAACCACTGAACCCGCCGAATTAAAAGTCCCCGGCGACTTCAAATTCGTGGTCGGCCAAAACGTCAGAGTCGGGGGCAAAGATTACCCGATTGTTTCAATCAAAATCCGCGGGGGCAGCTTCAAATCCCGCGACGGCGACTATGTGCTCGCCAAAAAAATAAAGAGAGTATATGCAAAAAAACCATATCAGGGGCGCCGCGGAAGATACTGACTCTTTCAGACTCTTTTATTTTCACAAGGCCGGATTTTTGTCAAAAAATCTCATAAATTTCCGGTCATATCCAAAACTATTATATGTATTGAGTGATAGTTAACATTCCTTTGAACAAAGTTTAATGTCTGATTTCGGTATCGGGTGAGGTTATTGGTTTCATTGTGCCTTTCTCGCTCAGTCTTCGAATATCAAAACAATTGCGCCTTTCATTTCCGAAACATTTTCGAAACGTTTCAAGGCTGACTCAAATGTCGTGAATCACGCGCAGTTTAATAACAACTTTAAATTCATTGAATTCATTATTAATTTACACTGATTAACTATTGACACTGACTAATTTACAACCTATTTACAACTTATTTACAACTTATTTACAACTTATTTACAACTTATTTACAACTTATTTACAACTTATTTACACTGACATAACTTAAGGTGAATTATCATGGGAAAATTTCCGGAAGCAGACGAACGCTTATTGAGAAAGAGGATTTGTATGAAATGTAACGCGCGCAACTCTATTCGCGCGACCCGCTGCAGAAAATGCTATTACCCCGGCCTCAGATTGAAATCCAAGGACAAGAGCGGTGCGTGATCCTGTTATGACGGTGGAGGAGTATCTTTCCGAGGTCATTTTAAAGGAAGGCGTCGCTCATATTACGCTGATCGATCCGGCCTCTCAAAAGCCCGAAGAAGCTGCCCGTCTGGCAGCCGAGGCTGTCGCGGGCGGAACGAACGCCATTATGCTTGGCGGTTCAACGGACGCGGGCGGTCAGGTTTTAGACCTGACGGCACAAATGATCAAAGAAAAGGTCTCGGTCCCCATCATTCTTTTTCCGGGCAGTACGTCCGGCTTTACAACGAAAGCGGATTGCGTTTTGTTCATGAGTCTTTTGAACTCCCGCGACCCGCATTACATTGTCGGCAACCAAATGCTCGGCGCGCTGACGCTTTACAAAACAGGCATGGAATCTATTCCGATGGCTTATCTCGTGTGCGAACCCGGCGGAACGGTCGGCTGGGTCGGAGACGCAAAGCTTCTCCCGCGCGCAAAGCCCGAGCTGGCGGCAGCATATGCGCTGACCGGCAAGTATTACGGCATGCGCTACACCTATTTGGAAGCCGGATCCGGCGCTGATTCCCCGCTCCCGCCCGAGATGATTGGGACGGTCAAGCATGTTTTAAAGGACAGCATTCTGATTGTCGGCGGCGGTATTCGCGACGGTAAAGCGGCGGCTGTTTGTTCTAAAGCGGGCGCTGACGTTATTGTGACCGGCACGGCGATTGAGAAAGCGGATAACGTGAAAGCGCTGACCGCAGAAATTGTCGCGGGCGCCAAAATGGGTAAAAAAATTTAATTCATTTTTCCCAATTCACAATCCCAATTCAGAATCCCAATTCAGAATCCCAATTCAGAATCCCAATTCAGAATTCCAATCCAGAATCCCAATTCAGAATTCACAATCCAAAAATCCAAAACGGGCAAAAATTTAATTCAATTATTCAAAAATCCAAAAACCGCCGTTTGCGCGGTTTTTTTTATTTTCATTCCTTTTCAGGCCACTGTGTTGCTTGAATCCGGTTTTATTCTTTTCGGAGGTTTATAGCGTGCTGAAAGTTTCTCGTCTTGTTAAAAACTATCAAACGGCTCACGGGCAAAAACGTGTTCTTGATGACATTTCTTTTGAGGTTTCCGACTCGGAAATCGTCGGTATTACCGGGAAAAGCGGCGCCGGCAAAACAACGCTTTTGAAAATCCTGCGCGGCGTCGAATCCTTTGACAGCGGCATGATTGAGGCGGACGGCGAACAAGTCTTTCCCGATTCAGGAAAGGAAGGCGAAATCATGCTTAAGAGAGCCAGCGCGATTCACCTCCAGCGCAATTTCGGCCTTTGGGGCGGACCGGCGATTGAAAACATTATTCGCCGATTAAATTTCCGGATTGCCGGAACCGAAGCCTTGCCGTCTGTGGACCATCACAGTTATCCCGAATTGGAAGAGGAAGCCATGGAAATTTTGAAGATGGTGAGTTTGGATAAAAAAGCGCTTCACTCGACCGACCAGCTCAGCGGCGGCGAGAAGCAGCGCCTTGTTTTGGCCCGCCAGATCGCGGCCCGTCCCAAGGTTCTTTTACTGGACGAGCCGGTCACGATGACAGGCCCCGACACCAAACAGGAAATTTTAGATATTCTTTTGGACCTTAAAAAGAAGCTCAACATCCCGATTTTGGTTGTTTCTCATTTGCCTGAAGTTCACGCATACAT
Source organism: Candidatus Methanimicrococcus labiotermitis (assembly GCA_009784005.1). Taxonomy (GTDB): domain Archaea; phylum Halobacteriota; class Methanosarcinia; order Methanosarcinales; family Methanosarcinaceae; genus Methanimicrococcus; species Methanimicrococcus labiotermitis. The sequence continues at coordinate 7,511 of WRCE01000029.1, read as the reverse complement.
TGCCGATCGCGTCATTTTTATGGAAAACGGCAAGATCGTCAAGGAAGGCGACCCTGTTTCCGTTTTGAAATTTTTCTTAAAAGAAATGAAGCCCAAAGAGCCGCTGCCTGAAGTCACTGAGCCGCTTTTGAAGTGTCTTTCTGTTCAAAATGTCGAAAAGAGGTACAATCTCATTCGTGTCGGCGACGTGCTTCGTATTAAGAATCTGAATTTTGACATTTACGATAAGCACATCACGACCTTTGTCGGCCGTTCCGGCGCCGGCAAAACGACTTTTATGAAGCTTCTTGAGGGGATGGTTTCGCCGTCTTCCGGCAAAATTGAAATTTTATACCGCGGCCACGACCCGGGTTCCCCGTCCGCCGATGCCGGTCAATGGATTGATATCGGCGCTTACAACGAAAAACGCATTTACCTCAGAAGTGTTATGAGTCTCATGAATCAGGAGTTTTCGATGTCGGTCAACTCGACCATTCGCGAACAAATCCGTTTCCGTTTGGGCATGAAGACACGATACGCTGTTGACACCGCCAAAGAACGCGCCGCGGAACTCGGTATCCCGCCTCATGTTTTGGACATCATTTACCGCTTGCCGGATATGATGACGGAAGAAAAAGACGCGGTCATGAACGAGCTCGGCCTGCCTGAAGACATCTTTTCCAAGCTTTTCCCCGTCGCGCCGGCCGCTGACGTTGATACATACGCCGCTCCTGTTTTCAAAGCATTGGATTTGCCTCTTGAAATTTTGGACCAAAAACCCGACCAAATCAGCGGCGGCGAACACGTCCGTGCCTTTATCGCATTATGTCTTGTCACAGCTCCTGATTACCTGTTCTTGGACGAGCCATTCGGCGATTTGGACCCGGTCACGCTTCGCGACGTGACAAACGCATTAAAGCGCATCAACAAAGAGTTCGGCACCACGATTATCATGGTCAGCCATCACATGGACTTCGTCAAAGAGGTCTCCCACCGCGCAATTTTAGTCGAAGACGGCGCCATTATTTCCGACGGCTGCCCCGAAGACGTTTGCGCCGAGTTGGTTAAGAAAAGCAACGCCAAATATTTGGATTTCAGCATTGGTAGACTGACTCAGAATTGAGTCATTTTCCCTTTTTTTCTTTTATTCGTTTTACGAGATCTATCAAAACACCATGGGGAGTTCATTTAATTGAAATGATTCTCTATTACCACAATATTTTTATACAATTGATATTGATTGTGTGTCTTCTGATTCTGTTTTTAATTATATAATTAACTAAAAGTTTTAACCAAATACTTTTAATTGGAGATTTTTTCCGAATTAGTCGAATAATATATATAATGCAACAAATCCTTTTGCCCTCATTAATTAATATGCTAATATAATTTTAGTATAATTTTAGTAATACTGTAATCGTGTAACATTCAATTTTGTAGCAATTCGTGTGTTACTGTTGTTACTGATATTGTTTGTGGTATGGAGAGTTTGTTTTATGCAAAATGTCGGGATAGATGCTTCCCTCTCAGCGAAGCCTTCAAACTTAAGTGATGAACGTAAGAGTTTGTCAAATGAACAGCAAAATCCGTTTTCCTTTTTAAACGCAAAAAATCGAAACGTGTCGATTCATAAATTTTTTACTTTATTAATGGTATTCGTCGTTCTTTTTACGGCTTTCCCCATCCATCTCGTTTTGGCGGAGGATTCGTCGTCTCAAGGATCGGATCTTCAGTTGTCAGGTATTGATTCGTCAGGTATTGATTATCTCGTCTCGGCGGGAAATTCGCCGTCCCAAGGTTCTAACTCTGATTTATTAAATTCGGACTCTTTTTTCTCTGCCTCTTCTAATTCGGCCGGTGGGCATTCGTCCGTCACCGGTTCAATTTCCGGCTTTTTTTGGGCGGACAGTAACAGAAACGGATTATTCGATGTCGGCGAATCACGACTCTCCGGATATCCCGTTTATCTCTATGCAGCAAACGATCCAAGTACCCCTATCGCTCAAACCCAAACCCGCGCGAACGGGGCCTACTCATTCAACAATCTTGAACCCGGCAGTTATGTCGTTTGGATCGCCTCAACCACCGTCGGCGGCATGGAATATTTGCTTCCAATGTCAATGACTGATGAGAATGTCTTCGTTCTCGATTGGAGAAGCGACCCTCTCATGGCTTATTCACCCGTGATTGCGATTACAGAAAAAGGCGAATCAGTGACAGGCATTGACGCCGGTCTGCAGACGCCGCTCGGAATCTCGCTGATGTCAAGCGAAATCGCGTCGATGTCAAGCGGAAATTGGCTGGAGATTGATATCACAGCCCTTACGTCGACAACAACTTCTTATTACGAATACTCAGGGGCTAACTCCAATGCGCCCGCAGGCAATACTCTCACTCTTTTCGGTGTCGGGTCAGACTATGACGGATATGAAATCATTCAGACTGCTGACTGGGCATACTTCGTGGAGATTATAATAGATGAAAACGTTGAAACGACCGTCCTCTTCAACGTTGATGGTTGGTCTACTATGACTCTTAATTTCGATATCGTCCTGAGAGACGGGGCTGATTTGACCATGTTGTTGAATGGTAATCTTTGGATTACAGGATCTATCGTGGTGCCGGCAAACAGAACAATAACAATCGACGGCGCGGGCGAGTTGACCATCGAACTGTACGACAATGAGGTTGCGGGTATCGGCGGCATACTCGGCGAGCCCGATGCCGGTACAATCAACATCAACAACGTCAGAGTAGACGTGATTAAACACAGTGCCAGCGACAGCAACGGTGCAGGCATTGGCGGCGCCGGCGGGTGGGACGGCGGCGGCGACGGCGGTACAATTACTATCACAAACTCCCCCATGATTAATGTATCCAGTACCAACGGCGCCGGTATCGGCGGCGGCAGCGGCGGTAACAGCGGAACAATCAACATAATAAACAGTGTTGTTGATGTATTCAGTATTGGCGGAGGTGTCGGCGGCGCCGGTATCGGCGCCGGCGCCGGCGGTAACGGCGACACTATCAATATAATAGACAGTGTTATTAAAACGGAATCAGACTACGGCGCCGGTATCGGTGGCGGCGGCGCAGGCGGTTCCGCGAATTTCGATTTCAGCGGCAACGGCGGTACAATCACCATCATAGGCAGTGATATTGAAGCGACAAGTTATATGGGCGCAGGCATTGGCGGCGGCGGTAACGGCTTAGGCATGGGTGACGGCAATGGCGGTATAATTTCGATTGAAAACAGTACGATTAACGCGAACAGTGGCGTGTCCGCAGGCATTGGCGGCGGTACCGCCGCAGAAGGCGGTACAATTACCATTAAAGGAATCAATTCGAATGTGGTCGCAAAAACAAATGAAAATGGTGCAGGCATTGGCGGCGGCGGCGGCGTAAACGCCGGCGGCGGTATAATCAATATCCTCGGCGGTACGGTGGAAGCAAGAGGGGGAGAAGGGGGCGCAGGTATCGGCGGCGGTATCTACGCAAATGGAGGTATCATCACAATCAGCGGCGGCGATGTGAAAGCATATGGCGGTAGCAGTAACGTCGGCAACGTACGCCTCGGCGGTGCAGGCATCGGCGGCGGCTACAATGGCATTGGCGGCGGCGGTATCATCACAATTAACGGCAACGCAAAAATAACAATGGCAATGGGAGGTACCGGAGCCGCAGGTATCGGCGGCGGCGAGAACTGCCCCAGCGGTGAGATTTTGATCGATGGCAACGCTGTTATTTTGAACGCGACCAGCAGGGCCGACCGTTCGGAAGGCGGTGCGGGCATCGGCCATGGCAGCAAGAACATTGCTCCCAGAGGAAACATCACTATCAATGGCGGTGATGTGTATGCACTTGGCGTCTCAGGCGGCGCAGGCATCGGCGGCGGTTATCAGAGTTTCAGCAACGGCTATCGTTTTGATACTAACGTCACCACCATCACGATCAACGGCGGTAACGTGACATCGGAAAGCGGCAACGGCGCAGGCATCGGCGGCGGCGACGGCGTCGATCAGAACCACATTGGTGGCCCGGCCGAACGTGGAAATGGCGGTGTCATCACGATCAACGGCGGTAACGTAAATGCGGGAAGCGATAACGGCGCAGGCATCGGCGGCGGCAGGAGTGCCGGCGGCGGAATAATTACCATCGATGGCGGCAAAATAGACGCAACGGGTGTCAACGGCGCCGGTATCGGAGGCGGCATCAATGGCAGCGGCGGCAGCATCACCATTACAGGCGGTCATGTGGTCGCAGTAAACAACGGCGGCGGCGCCGGTATCGGCGGCGGCAACGGCTCTGACGGCGGCGTCATCGATATCGGTGACAATGCAATAATAAACGCAAGGGGCGGCATCGGCGGCGCAGGCATCGGCGGCGGTCTCGATGGCAGCAGCGGTACCATCTTTATCGGCGACAGCGTGAATGTGAACGCGACCGGCGGCTTCGGCGGCGCAGGTATCGGCAGCGGCGCCATGGTTCTTGTGGTCATGACCAGTTTACCGGCAACAAGCCGAAATTCAAATTCCATCATAATCAGCGGCGGAACAGTGGAAGCGTATGGCGGCAGCGGTCAATATGCTCTCAGCGGTCCCACCACCAACAACAGTGGCGGCGGCGCAGGTATCGGCAGCGGCGCGAACAGAGGCGGCGTCCCCATCTCAATCGATGGCAACGCGGTCATAAAGGCAGAGGGAGGCTTTGGAGGCGCAGGCATTGGCGGCGGCTACAATAGCAGTTACGGCGACATTACGATTGATGGCAACGCTGACGTGACCGCGACCGGCACGAACTACGGTTCGGGTATCGGCGGCTACTTTTATAATAGTTTATCAGGATTTTCAGGCAGTATCACCATTGATGGCGGGACAGTGACCGCGACCGGCGGCAACGGCGGCGGCGCGGGCATTGGCGGCAGCTCGAGCAATAATAGTGTTTCCTTGATGATCAATAATGGTGATGTGTTTGCATATGGCGGCGGCGGCGGCGCAGGTTTGGGCGGCGGCGGCAGCTCATATATTGGCGGCGCGAGCGGTATAATCACTATCAATGGCGGAAATGTGTTCGCAGTCGGTAGCAGCTTCGAATCTTATAACGGAGGCGGCGCAGGTATCGGCGGCGGCGGCGCAAACGATGCAGTCACAGGCGGCGGCGGTCCGTTAAACCGTGTTGATATTAATGGCGGAAATGTGAAGGCGTTTGGTGGTAATTTTGCCCCGGGCATCGGCGGCGGCGGCTCAAATGGTACCGCAGCAGCGGGTCTTACCGGTAATATCAGTATCAAAGGTGACGCGGTTGTGGAAGCAACCGGCGGTGACAGCGGCGCGGGAATCGGTGACGCAGCATCACGTGGGTCCAGTTTAGGTATGCATGATATTAGAATCTCAGGAAATGCAATAGTGAAAGCCACCGGCGGTGACGGCGGTGCAGGTATCGGCGGCAGCAAAAGCGGCACCTTGGGTGGGTCCAGCTATATATCTATCAGTGAAGATGCAAACGTGGTTGCAACAGGCGGCATCGGCGGCACAGGTATCGGCGTCCATAGAAATACGAATGGGCCAACTATTATTCTTGACAGCACAGCAACGCTAAAAGCTTATTCAGATGGCACTTATCCCGCCATTTATTCCACACATAACATCAACGGAACAGGTTATTTCGTCAATGCCATGATGAACGAACCAATCGGCGCAGCGGATTTGGTGGTTTACGTTCCTCCTGTCGATGATTCTTCGCCGATTTCTATTTTGAACACCTTGTCCCTTCCGGAAAATTACAGAGGCTTTGCTTACTTAACGGGCGCTTCAGCCAGAAATGATAATATTCGCGCGTTCGCATCTGACAGCGGATTGCTCGTCGGTGAGGTCGTTCGTGTGTTTGATAACAGCCAACCGATTTATTCAATCAAGACAATGGACGGATACAATGCTCACAACGGGGGGGCAAACAACAATGTCCTTCCCGTCAAGCTCCTTGTGTACACAGTTACCTACAAGGCCAACGGCGGCACCGGAGCTGACTATGTTCAAGCTACAGGCTTAAAGGCCCCCGGCACGTTCACCACAATCACGTTGGGAGAGTCAGGCTTCACAGCTCCGTCGAATGCGCCTTTCATGGGTTGGAACACGCAAGCGGACGGCAAGGGAACGCGTTACAGCGCATCTCAAGCCGGCATTCCCATTTCCGGCAATATGATTTTATTCGCCGAATGGAGTACGCAATATGACGTAACGTTTAATGCCAACGGCGGCGAATTCGCCAACAGCGATACGACTGTTACTGTTACTGTCATGCCGGCGACACCGCCGAGTGTGACGAAGGTCGGCAGTAATATGCCTGCTGACCCCACACGCTCAGATTATATCTTCCTGGGTTGGAACACAATAGGGGATGGCACAGGTACATGGTTTGACGCCGATACGGAAGTGACCGGAAGTCTCAAGGTCTACGCCATTTGGATGCAAACGATTACCGACTTCAGCAAAGTTTCCGGCGGAACTTTCAGCCGTGTCGGCGACCCTGTTGTCTTTACAATAAATTTCACACTTCCAAGCAACCTTGGGGGATACAACGGATTGCTTATTTTCGATGAGCTGCCTGAGACACTTGACTATCAGAGCGCGGCGGCCAAAATTATCGCAACCTCCGATATACCGCTCACCGTCAACGAGAACGACGGCACGGTCAGCGTTTACATCAGTGAGACAGTTCTTCAAGGAAACGAGAACAAGGTCGTTGAGCTTGTTATTACCGCAAAAGTGAACAGCAATTGGACAAGCGGCAACATTGCGAACACAGCAAAAGTGTTCGCTCAGTCCGGAACAACCGTGCCTGATCCCGCTACAGCTACTCCTCTTGCGGTTGATGGGGCGATTGTAACGCCGACCGACTTCAGAAAGACAGGAACCGCTGTTGCGTATACCCCCGGCGGTACGCTTGAGTATCTGATTGAGTTTACACTTCCGGCCGGCATCGGCGGCTATGATTATATCACTGTCAAGGACACCTACGCAAACGCGCTCGAATATTCAACTTATACAATGACTGTCAATAATATGCCCGTGACGCCGACAGTGGTTAACGCGGCAGGCGCGGTGACCTTTAATTTATCAACTGCGGGGCTTAATGTCGGTGACACCGTTGCGCTTAAGGTGATTTTCAACGTGGATGAAAGTGCTTCGGGACCAATAAAGAACAAGGCGGAGCTTTTCTTTGATGATGAGTTTGGCGGAAGCGAAGAGACCGATGAAATCGCTAAGACCGACTTTACCAAGAACGCTTTGGCGACTTCTTACACGCCCGGCGGTTCTTTGACTTACCAGATCGACTTCACATTACCGTCTGATATCAGTGACTACGATGAAATGGTGATTTGGGACGAATATCCGTCCGCTTTGACCTATGACAGTTACACGTTGACTGTTGGCGGCACCACTGTCACGGCCCTTGTGGATGATACCACTGCCGGCAACGTGACTTTCACCGTTGACCTCACCGCTCTTACCCTCACTGCCGGCGACACTGTC
>WRCE01000028.1 GCA_009784005.1 Candidatus Methanimicrococcus labiotermitis | reverse complement strand
CGAAATCTACGCCCGCGGCGCAACATCATTGCCCGCAGATGCCTGCCCGCTTGCCATCTCTGCCGATGTGACAGTTTACGCTGTCTGGGGCTTTGACACAACCGGTACAGGAACACCTGACATCACCGATGAAGAGTTCGAATTAACCTATCACCTCAACGGTGGTCAGGGCGGTCCGTCTCCGAACCCTGTGATGGTCACCGAACAACCTGCCTACAAGTTAAGCGAAACAGCACCGACTCACGGTCAGGAATTACTCAACGGTAATCTGACTGATGTGGTCTTTGCATACTGGACACTCGATATCGGTACCCTTAACATGTTCTACGCCCGCGGTGACACATTGCCTGCAGATGCCTGCCCGCTTGCCATCTCGGCTGACGTGACAGTCTACGCAGTCTGGGGCTTTGACACAACCGGTACAGGAACACCCGACATTACCGATGCTGAGTTCGAATTAACTTACGACCTCAACGGTGGTATGAACGGTCCGATGCCGAACCCTGTGACAGTTACTGTACAACCTGCTTACACGTTAAGCACAGACGAGCCTGATCATGCAGATGTAACATACAACGGTAATGTGACCCCTGTGCTCTTTGCATACTGGACACGTGACGCCGGCGCAGTTAACAAAATCTACGCCTACGGCGATGCAATTCCGACTCCGGCTGTGACGGTTACCATCTCTGGCGACTTGACAGTCTACGCTGTCTGGGGCTATGACACATCAGGAACAGGTAAGCCTGACATTACAGATGACACGTTCTTATTAACGTACGATCTGAATGGCGGTACAGGCGGCCCGGTTCCGAGGTCTGCCTTAGTTCCGATTCAAAACGGTTACATGTTGAGCGACACCGCCCCGACACGTGACAATGTGATGAACAACGGCGTGAGTACAGCAGTTACATTCGCAGGCTGGAGCACAGTGCTTGAGGCAAACATCCTCACAGCGGCTGACGTCCTTCTCTTGACAACAATGACAGATACTGTTGATATCGTGGACAGAGATGTGACGGTATACGCAGTTTGGGTCTTTGGAGCGCCCAGGCAACCGGGAACACCCTTCGGCAGTGCATTGATCGTCAACCCCGGCGACAACAACCAAGAAGGTCCGATGACCCCGCCGACAACTGAACCGGGAACAAGCACACCTCCGACGACGTCTGCACCGCCGGAAGAAAAGGAAGAGATCCTCGACCTCTTTGTGCCCCCGTCCAGAACAGCCGCGGTTTTACTGTTCCTGACAGCAATCGGTATTTTCTGTCTCGCATGGTTCTTCTTCGTCAAGAAGACCTAAGACGGAAAATAAAATCTGAAAAATAAACGTATTACCGCTGCTTCGGCAGCGGTTCTTTTTTTTATTGAAATGATTGGCGAGTAAACGTGTTTGTCTGAAATTCAGGGAACACCGGCTATTTGAATAATAATTTATGAAAAACAGCGGTATGGATTCAAGGAATTCGGTTTGGTTTTTTTTGGTTTTGTTTTGGCTTTTTGGTTTTGTTTTTTGCTTTGTTTTTGTTTAGGTTTTGTTTTTAGGTTTTTGTTTTTTGTTAACGGTTTTTGGTTAACGGTTTTTGGTTAACAGTTTTTGGTGTTTATTGATTATTAGCGGCTTCTGCATATACATCGAAATGGCTGCTAAAGTGAACGCTAAAGCGAATGCTAAAGGAGATTCAAAGCAGATGCTGAGCATGAGAAAGCTGTACTTGAAAATCGCTGTACTTGAGAAAAGCTGTGCTTGATAGAAATCAAAACTTGAGAATAGAAATCAAAACTTAAGAGAAAATGAGGCGCTTTCCGGCGGCGAGCCGTTCGGCTGTCGGGGTCGGGCGCTGTTCAGAAAACGGTTATTTCACGATGTCTTTTATTTGGAAAATATTATAAAAATCAATTTTCTTTATTTCGAACGGACTTGATTTTCCAGTCTTCCAAGTCTTTCAGTATGCTGAAGAGTTGGATGATGTCGTTGTCTTTGCCGTTCCAGTAAAAATCTTTTTTGATTTTGTTTCTGTTTTTTAATTCGTCAAAAAAGGCCATCGTCAAGTTGTAGAGGGCTTTGTCGGATGAGAAGGGGATATTGAAGGTTGAGCGGTATTTGTTGCCGTGACGGCCGTAGGTGACAAGAACGTAGCCCATTTTTTGATACTTTTGAATCTCATCAAAGTCGCAAATGATTTCCATTTCATGGGATGTTGAATTATCAATGGCGGAAATGCTTTTTAAAATCATGCCGATGGTATAATCATCAATCGGGCGATTACAGCTGAATGTGATTTTGCCGTATGTACAAATCAAAGTGACCGCGTTGTTTCCCATTTCAAAAGAAATCAAAGTTTGAGGCTCAAGGCCGGACAGCTTCACTTTAATCCTTTCGGATGATTGTAAATCCCTCTGTAACACAATAACACCATTAAATTAAACACCAAAAATATAATCGGTTAAATTGATTAGATAAAATTTGAAAATTTTAAAATAATGAAATTTTGAAGTTATGAAATTTTGAGTTATGAAATTTTGAATTATGAAATTTTAAAAAATTAAATTTTGAAAAATTAAATTTTGAAAATTTAAAATTTGACAAAAATAAAAAAATCAGGGCTTGTATCACCGGGTGGATACAAGCGTGCTGATAAGCGAATTATCTTTTCTCAAAGTCTTTAACTGGTTGGCAGGGCCGATGACGGTCAATTTTTGCTGGCCGGAATCTTTCCTGAAGAGTTTACCCAAAAACGTAGACGAACTGTCGTCGCGCGGATAACTCTCAATCTCAAGGCCGTAAAAGTCGTCATGGATTTCCGCCATGGTCATCTCAATGAGCTTAGCCTCTTCCAACGGGTCTAAACCTTTCTCCAAGACCATAATTTTCCCTTTGCGCACTTCATCAATAATGTAGCGCACTTTCTCGGTAGAGCCCATTTTGGAGAGTTTTGCGTCAGACACCAAGTCAAGTTGAATATCACTCATTTGAATCACCCGAATTGTTTCGCGACGGCTTCATAGAAGGTTTCCATATTCGTTCCTTCCAGCGCGGAAATACCTATAAACGGATGTTGCGGGAACGCGTCTTTGATGTCTTCGGGGGCCGCGTCGGGCAAATCGATCTTGTTGGCGACAATCAAAAGCGGCAATTTTCGCGCTTCCATGTTGCCGATAACAGTCACATTCACTTGCGTGTACGGGTCCGCTGTCGCGTCCATCACTAAAATAACGCCGTCTAAGTCATCCAGCCACTTAACAGACTCAATAACGCCTTCCGTCGCTTCTCTTGAACGCTGCTTCGCTTCTTTTTCGCCCAACCCTTCTTTCATGAAGTCGTGGAAGTCGATTTTCGTCGCGAGACCCGGCGTGTCAACAATGTCAATACAGATCTTACTGCCTCTGGATTCGATTTCCAGTCTGTGGTGACACTGCGCCCGTCTCGTTTCGTGCGCGATGTGAGAGACCGAGCCGAGCGGTTCGGTACCGTCATCCTTCCAGTCTTTAACAATACGGTTCGCAAGTGTGGTCTTGCCTGCGTTTGGCGGTCCGTAGATGCCGATACGTGCGTTTTTTTTCTTAAACAATCTGCCGAAAAAACTTTTGAATTGAGAAATGACACCCATATTTTTCCTCCAAAGGAGAATTTTAATAAATTGAAAGTTGAATTTAAAAAACATTCGCAACCGACATATTTGAACCGGAACGATTCAAAATTAATACACTCAGCTGCCTAAATGTAATAAACGAAAAAGTCACAGCTAGTATTTATAATTCATGCAGGCAAAATTATATGTCTTCAAATGCACATTTTCGATATATTAAAAAGGACTCTATAAAATGAAACGAAAAGAAACCGGTGAACCGAAATAAACCAAAATAAACCAAAATAAACCAAAAACAAAAGTATAACAGTGATAAACAGAAAAAAACAGAAGTATAACAGTGATAAACAGAAAAACAAACACAAAACCACATAAACCACCCCCATTTTCGGAGTTGGGCGATGCGAAGCGCGCACAAATACGAAAATGGAGATTTCTGCCAAAAATAACGAGAAATAACAACCTGTATTATTTTTTTGAAAAACAAAAGAAGTTTTGCCCCGAATTCCCCTGACAGCTACCGGAATAAATCGAAAACAGAAGTATAAATCAGTGATACAGAAAAACAAATACAGAAAACCCCATAAACCACCTCCATTTTCGGAGTTGGGCGATGCGAAGCAGCGCACAAATACGAAAATGGAGATTTCTGCCAAAAATAACGAGAAATAACAACCTGTATTTTTTTCTTGAAAAACACACACAGAAAAAGAAAAAACAGATAATTAAACGAGAAATAACAACCTATATTTTTTTAAAAAACACACGCGGAAAACAAAAAACAGATAATTAAACGAGAAATAACAATCTGTATTTTTTTTGAAAAACACACGCAGAAAACAAAAAAAAGAAAAAAACAGAATTTCTTCTTTTATCTCTCTCCTCTTTCTCGTTTACCATTTAGCATTCGGCGAATCGATTGACGCGTCAATCGCGATTTCGCCGATGTTCGCGGCGTAATCCGCGATGCGCCCGATACTGTCAATGATTGTTCGTATCGCGATGAGCGTCCCAAACGGCATGTCTGTCATTTTGTCAAAATAGTCGCGGTTGAAGTTATTGATCATCGTGTCCATGACATCCTGATTTTCAATGACCTGATTTGCCAATTTGGGATTAAACGTATAAAGCGATTCAATGGATTTTTTGAATGTGTCGGAAGCCAAATCGCTGAGCTTTCTGATTTCCGCCATCCTCTTCTCATCAATTTGGGGATGGAACAGTTGCACCATATGAGCAATCCTGTGCGCGTGGTCGGCAATGCGCTCAATCGGCGAGGCGGTCATTCTCAAATCATGGTATTCTTCAATGGAGCTTTCTGTCATATCCACAAAGCCGGTGCCGCAAACAATCGCTTTAAACTGCTTAGAAATGACCATGTAAAGCCTGTCGACTTCATCGTCTCTTTCCATGACATCGCTTGCCAAATCCTCATCACAGTTCGCCACCGCCAAAATACAGTCATTGAACATGGAATTGGCAATCAGCCCCATCCTTTGAACCGCTTTTTTAATCGACAGTTCATTCGGGCTCAAAAGGTCCTGAACCAACACAAAAGTCGAGCTTTCCTCAATAATTTCGGGCCCGATCAGTTTATGGCAAACCGTTCTTAAAATCTTCTTTTGGTCTGCCATGATTTTGGGAGACGTCAATTCAATAATATCGTAGCCGGCAAGATAAGTCGCGATAAATGCCCTTTCCAAAGCGTCGCCGCTCAGGTTCGTGATGTCAATCGATTTACGGCGAAGCGGCTTAGAGTCCGCCGCCGGACTGATCAATAATTTGCCGTTCGGCTGGGGCTGAACGCCGACGCGAACGCCCGGCGCGATGCCGACTTTCTCGGCCCACTGCTTCGGTAATGAAATGATGTAAGTTGAGCCGCCCGTCTGTTGCACTTTTCTTGTTTCCATGATAAATTCCTCTGTTGTGATTGTGGTTTTATAAATGAGTTTATAAATGAGTTTATAAATAGGAATACAAAACAAACATAATTATAAACAAAGTTAAAGACATTTAAAGACTATTTATTTTCAATAAATCGGTAGTTGAACTATACAGCTGTCATGCTTATATATATTTCTCATATGTTCCATATATTCGTCATAAACTCTTGGCGGATTATGTTTGCTCGCGGCGCGTTAAGGGGAATAAGTGGCAGCAGTCACGGAATGTGCAGTCACGGAATATGCAGTCACTGAATATGCAGTCACAGAACATGCAGTCACAGAACATGCAGTCACAGAACTTACAGTCACAGAACATGCAGTCACAGAACTTACAGTCACAGAACTTACAGTCACAGAACATACAGTCACAGAACATACAGTCGGCAAACCATTTTTTCAAAAAAAGGAAGTTTAAATACCGTTTTTCAGAAATCGTCTTTCATCTGCCGTTTTTTAGAAATCATCTCTAGTAGGCCGTTTTTCAGTAACCATTTCTCGGAAACCGTCTCTCAAAAGCCGTTTCTCAAAAGCCGTTTCTCAAAAGCAGTTTCTCAAAAACCGTTTCTCAGAAACCGTTTCTCAAAAACCGTCTCTCAGAAACCGTCTCTCTGAAACTGTTTCTTACAAATCGTCTCATTGAATCTGTCTTAAAACCCGTCTCTTAAAAACGGTTCTTCAAATTCTTTGACGGGTACCGGCAGCATGCCGGTCAATTTTTCAACAAGAGCGTCAATGCCTTCGCCGGTCAGCGTTGAAATGGCGTCGTCCGTTTCCGCTGTGTCTTTAAATTCGTCGTGGTCGATTTTGTTGGCGATGATAACCGACGGGAGGATAAACTGTTCTTGAATTTCCTTCGCCAGTTTAATCTGTGCCGGCAGTTCATAGCCGCAGCTTTCGCTCGGGTCGATTAAAATAAGAACGACGGCGTCAAGACGGCGAAGCGCCGTGATTGCCTGAAGTTCAATCTCGTTTCTTTCAGACATGGGCCGGTCCAAAAGCCCCGGCGTGTCAATAATTTGGTAGCGGACACCGTTTCTTTCCATGTGGCCGATCAAAATGCCTTTGGTTGTAAAAGGATAGGGCGCAACTTCGGGTGTCGCGTTTGTAATGTATTTGACAAAGCTGGATTTGCCGACATTCGGGTATCCCGCAACAATAATGGTCGGCTCTTCTCTGACATCCGGCAGCTTACGAAGAATATTTCGGGTCTCGCCGAGAAGCTTGAGGTCATCGTCAATCGAATTGATAATGGAACTCAACCGACCGAAAGCCTCCTTTCTGGGCACGTCAGGCATTTTTTTGCTTGTCCTGATTTTTCCCACATATTCACGGGACAACGAATGGACTTTGTCAGACGCCCAGTTAACGTGTGACAGCGCGACTTTAATTTTGTCAACGCCGACTAAAATATCCGCCAAATCGTAATAAAACGGCGGGAGCGCGTCAAAAGCCGGAAACATCCTTTGAATCGCCGCCAGATTGTCGGATAAAATGTTGGCGGCCGTCAACAGCATCGCTTCATTGGCTTCGCAGCGCGTGTTCGGGCCGTCAATGGTTTTGCCGGCCATCGTTCGCACAGAGCGGCTGAACGCTTTGTCCAGAAGTTCCTCTGAAGTGAGGACTGTTTTTATTTTTTCAAAATACATGAATATTACCTGAAAACGCGATGATTATAAATTCATTTAAATAAGCAGAAGCGATACATAACCGGATAAAGTTTATAAGTCTTTGTATATTCACTTTTCACTTCAAAATGTTATTGTTTTCACATTTCCGAATGTTATTGTTTTCACATTTCTGAATGTTATTGTTTTCACATTTCTGAATGTTATTGTTTTTTCATTTCTGAATGTTATTGTTTTAAACGGCTGAAATACTGAATATTTAAATCAATGTCAATTTATAAATCTCTTTTTAAATCTCTTTTTTACATACTCTTTTATTTTATTTCTGTATTAAAATATATTCGATTTTTTAAATCCTACTGTGCTCGATTTTCATTTATTTCAAAGTAATTATTTTTTACGAAATAAAATCATAATTTGATATTACAGGCGTATATAAAATAATCAATAGAATTATCAATCCGTATTTATAAATAACGCCGATGTCTCTCGAAGATAGGGATTTATATAGATAAATGCACTAAATATAATTTACATATTTGTCCGTTAACATAACTCTTACAAAAATATTCGCCTGACAAAAATGCGCCCGGCGAGCGTGAATATTTCTTTTTTACCGCCGGATTTTTCAAAGTGATAATATGGATTTAACAGCAATTCAAAAAGACATTTTAACCGCTTTAGTCAATCTTCAGCGGCAAAAAGAATCGGCCGTCAAAGGTGAAGAAATCGCGGACCTCATTCACAGGAATCCGGGAACAATCCGAAACCAGATGCAGCTTTTAAAAGCGCTCGGCCTCGTCGAGGGCGTCCCCGGCCCGAAAGGCGGCTACCGCCCGACCGGCGAAGCATATCAAGCGCTTGACATTGAAGTAATGGATGAAGAAATGATCGTTCCGGTCTACCGCAACGGCATCGCCGTCAACAACACAACGGCCGCCGAAATTTCATTCACGACCGTCCGCAATCCCGAAAAGTGCCGCGGAATTGTCAAAATCATCGGCAACATCAAAGATTTCAACGCCGGCGACCAGATTCAAGTCGGCCCGACGCCCGTAAACCGCCTGACCGTTCGCGGCGAAGTCTATGGACGCGATGACAGCAACAACCTCATCTTAATCAACATCACGGAAATGGTTTCTCTCCCGAAAAAGAATGTCAAATTCTACATGAAGCCCTTGACGCTCGCCGTCAGCAGCGGCCTTGACCTTCAGGAAGTTTCCCGCCATTTCATCGCCAAAAACCTTCACGGCGCCGCCGTTGAAGACAGCGGCAAAATCATCGGCGTGATCACCACAACCGACGTGACAAAAGCGGTTGCCATGAACAAGCTGGAAGTCAAAGCCAAAGACGTCATGACAAAAGAACTCATCACGGTCGACGGCGAAATGCAGCTTTATGACGTTGTTCGCCTGTTCCATAAATACAACATCGGTCAGCTTGTCGTGACAGTTGACGGGATTCCGAAAGGGATTTTGTCAAAGACGGATGTAATGAATGAGTTGGCTGTATATTGAAAAAATTGCGGCCTACGCTTCGCTCCGGTCGCAATTTTTCCTTCCATATTGGGGGGAGAGTGCGATTGGAGGGGTGCCTGCGGCACCCCGTCTACTTTTTTCTATTCTTTTTATTAATTGTTTAATCTTTTTTTCATTTTTTTCCTATTCCGGTTTTCTGTTTTTCCATTTTTTCCTATTCAGTTTTTCTTTTTTTCTTTTTTTCATCCATTTCCAAAGCGGTTGGCGCAGCCGAAAGCGAAGGATTCGGTTTAATGAGAAAGGTTTTTAACGAATATAGTATATGTAGGGGCTATGATTGGTATTTCAAAATTATATTGCGGGACTGTTGAGCCTTCGGACGCTCTTCGGTATAACCGCGATTCAAAAAAGCTGCCTTCGCACTTGTTGCAGTTTTCGGCAGATAAAAAACCCGTTGTTGTATGGAATATGACAAAAAGATGCAACTTGGGATGCGTTCACTGCTACGCGCAGGCGGTCAATCCCGGCGTTGTGGATAAAACGGAGCTGACGACGGATGAAGGGAAAGCGTTGATTGATGATTTGGCGGCATTCGGGTCGCCCGTCATTTTGTTTTCGGGCGGCGAGCCGCTTCTTCGCAGTGATTTGATTGAGCTTGCTCAATACGCGAAGGATAAGGGGATGCGCGCCGTTATTTCGACGAACGGGACGCTGATTACGAAGGAGAAGGCGCGCGAGCTGAAGGATGTGGGCCTTTCTTATGTCGGTATTTCTTTAGACGGCATGGCCGATGTGAATGACCGGTTCCGGCGCCATCAGGGCGCTTTTGATGAAGCGGTCCAAGGCCTTAAGAATTGTCAGGACGAAGGGATTAAAGTCGGCCTTCGCTTTACGATTAATACTTTTAACGTGAATGAAATCCCCGCGATTTTTGAATTCCTTGAGCGCGAGAAGATTCCGCGCATTTGTTTCTACCATTTGGTTTATTCCGGCCGCGGCGGCCGTATGGTTGAAGAGGATTTGACGCATGAAGAGACGCGCCGGGTTGTTGATTTGATTATGGACAAGACGGCAGAACTTCACGCAAAGGGCTTCCCGGCAGAGGTTTTAACCGTTGATAATCACTGTGACGCCGTGTACATTTATCTTCGCCTCCTGAAAGAGAATCCGCAGCGCGCCGCTGACGTTTACGAACTTTTGTCGATGAATCAGGGCAATTCCACCGGCATCGGCATCGGCTGTGTTTCGTGGAACGGCGATGTTCATGCCGACCAGTTTTGGCGCCACGACTCGTTTGGTAACGTTCGTGAAAGAAAGTTTTCTGAGATTTGGACAGACATGAGCAACCCGCTTGTTGCCGGCTTGAAAGACCGTAAAGACCTCCTTCGCGCCAACGCGCCGAAATGCGCGCGCTGCGCGTGGCTTGATGTCTGCAACGGCAATTTCCGCGTTCGCGCCGAAGCCTTGACCGGCAACGTTTGGGGAGACGACCCTGCTTGTTATTTGACAGAAGAAGAGATTGCGAAAAAGCCGGAATAATTTCGTCTTTTTCCATCCTTTTCAATTTTTTTTCTAAATCTTTTTCTTAACCTTTTTATTCATCCTTTTCTTAATCTATTCATATCTGTTCATATCTGTTCAGAATCGTTTCATTCATTCATACATTCATTCATACATCCATTCATACATCCATTCATACATTCATTCATACATCCATTCATTCATTTGCAGGGGTTGCCAAGCTTGGTCAAAGGCGCAGGGCTTAGGACCCTGTTCAGTAGTGATTCGCGGGTTCGAATCCCGTCCCCTGCATTATCATATCAAAACAAAATCGGAAAACCGGAGGGTGTCTATGATAAATGATTTGGAATCATTTCTTTTACACAAAGAAAAAACGGATCGCCACAGCGCGACCATTCGGGCTGAAATTGTCGGCGGCAGTTTGAGAATATCGGGGCAAGCTTTGGGCACGGCGGTGCTTGAGGTTTTCGGTGAAGACGAATACGAACATTTCTACACCTTTGATGAGCGCAACACCGAAAAATTATTCGGGCTTTTAATGAAGAACAGAAAGGATGACAAAGAACCTTTGACCGAAGAACCTTTGACCGAAGAACCTTTGACCGAAGAACTTCTGACAAAAAAACTTCTGACCGGCGAATTCGGCGGCACGGATGGAGACAAAAAGTTGAGAGAATTTTGTGAAAAAAACGAGATCAAATATGAGTTTTTCTCATATTATTGATCGTGATTTTGATAGTATTATTTAATTTGCCGGCAAAAAGATATTCGCCGGCTTTTTTGTTTCGTTTTTTTGTTGTTTCGTTTTTTGTTGTTTCGTTTTTTTTCACCGCGGCGGCGCGAAGGCGGTTTGCCCTCGCGCGCTTCTCGCTGCGGTTTATTCGTTGTATTTTTTGTCGTATTACTTGTCGTATTACTCGTTGTATTACTCGTCGTATTCTTCGTCTTCGCGCAGGATGAACATCGCGAACACTGCCAACAACATCAGGATTGCCAACCACATCCAAAGATGCGGTATCGGGTCGGAACTTTGGGAACTGTCGTCTCCCACCGTCATGACCAAATCGGCGTAGCCGTCTGTGAATTGCGCGCGGAACGTGTATGTTCCCGCATCGAAGGTTTGGTCAAAGCTTTCTTTTAAAGTGATGACAATGTTTCCTTCGTTTTGGCTGCCGCCGCTTCTTTCGACTTCAGAGACAACATAGTTGGCGGGGTCGATCACTTGGCCTTGGAACGACAGCTGAACGAAATGGTGTAAAGGCCCGTGAATGATTCCCTCAGAGTCGCCGGCGCCGGCATACAGTCCAAAGTGCTGAATGACGGTGTAAACAGCGCTTGCATTGGACGATTGGTTGCTTCCGTTACCGGACGATTGGTTACCGCCGCCGGATGATTGGTTGCCGCCGCCGGATGATTGGTTACTGCCGTTACCGGTCGATTGGTTACCTCCGCTGCCGTTTCCGGGCGGAACGATTGTCGCGTTTCCTGTGCCGGAACCGCCGCCGGTGTTGCCGCCGCTTGTCTGTTCAAAGCGAGCCCACAGCGTTTTGTCGCCGGTTGCCGTGATGTCTGTCACTTGGTTACCGCCGACCGCCGCGTCAAACCATCCGATAAAGCCGGCACCGCCTGCTCTGATGAGGTCATCCAAAGCAAATGGCAGGTCGTAAATATCAAACGTCGCGGGGTTTGTGTTCGTGTCGGTGCCCTCTACACCGTTGTATACGATATTGTACACAGTCGGGGTTGTATCAAAGACCGCCCACAGCGTTTTGTCGCCGGTTGTCGTGATGCTTGTTACCGGGTTACTTTGACCATCCTGCCATTCGATGAAAGCGTACCCGTCTCTGACGGCATCAACCAAAGTCAGCGGCAGGTCAGTCACATCAAACGTATCGGGGTTATCATTCGTGTCGCCTGCTTGCAAACCGTTGTAAATGATATCGTACTCAATCGGATTGGCCGTATCAAAGACCGCCCACAATTCCTTGTCGCCGGTTGTCGTGATGTCTGTCACTAAGGTGCCGCCGGTTGCGGCATCATACCAGCCGTCGAAATTGTAACCGTCTCTTTCGGCATCAATCAAACTAAACGGCAGGTCAGTCACATCAAACGTGTCGGGGTTTGCGTTCGTGTCGGTGGTCTCTAAACCGTTGTAAATAATATCGTACTCAATCGGGGTTGTATCAAAGACCGCCCATAATTCTTTGTCGCCGATTGTTGTGATATCTGTCACTAAGTTACCGCCGGTTGCGGCATCGTACCAGCCGTCGAAATTGTAACCGTCTCTTTCGGCATCTTCCAGTGTAATCGGCAGGTCAGTTATCGTGAATGTCAGCGGGTTTAATGTGTTCACATCGCCTGTCGCTAAACCATTGTAAGTGATATTGTAAACAGCGAGTACAAAAGTCGCATGAATCGTGTGGTCTGCCGTCACTGTAACAAAAATGTACGTGGCAACCGGTCCCACATCAACGTTGTCGACAAGAACGGTGGAAATATTATAACCCTCATCGGGGATAATGAGGAAGCTCTTGTCGGCACCATCGCCCAATTTATAGGGGACGGATACATCGCCGTAGGGCGAAACAATTCCGTTCGGACCCGCGGTGGCTGCAATGATAGGTGCGGGCACAACAGTTACGAAACAGGTCGCATATAATTCACCATATGTATCATCAGCCGCGGTGGCTCTTACTGTGACCGTTCCGGGTGAAAGCCCTGTTATCGTACCATCTATTGATATAGAGGCGATTTGCGAAGGGGGGATCGGATCGCCTTCGTAAAATTGAGCAGGCTCATTAAGTCCCTCAATTTCCCAAATAACGATTTGGTTTACCGCATTGGACGGTGTAATAGTGGCAATAAGCGTCTCATCATCGCCAACGACTAACGTCAGCGTCGTCCGGTTCAAAGAAATGCCGGTGACGGGTTCAGCGGCTGATGTATCCAGTTCGACTTCAATCGGGAAGAAGCCTGTATTTGCGCCGTTTGTGTATATAACGCCGCTTTTTCCGCTGACAATACCCCAAACGGCTGTGCCGGCAGGTTCAACGGTGAGGAAATCAGTGGACCCAATCATAAACGGACCGGGCTTTTTGTGGTCCCATCCGACAACGACGCCCGGGTCGATGACGGTCGGCGCAACGGTGATAATTTGGGCCATGTTTGGTCCGTAAGCGAACACAAAGCCGCCATCCACGGTGGTGGCAGAGCTGTTAATCGCTTTGCCGGTTGAGGCAGTCACCCATGCATTATCCGTCACGGTGACGCTTCCTGTTGAATTAATGGCAATGCCGGTACCTTTCGCTTCGACCTTGGCGTCGTCTTGAATGGTTGCAGAACCGCCGCCCGGCATCCAAATAACATTGTTTGAGCCTTCGTTGTATACGCTTGCGTTATCTTTTATGATAACGGTAGCCGGATTCGTGTCGTTTGTGCGGATTGTTATTCCGCTTGCGGTATGAACCCGAGCGTTATCGCCGATAATAATCGTTGAACTTGCGCCCAGCGCGTTAATGGCTCGGCCGCTACCGGGGTCGGCATAAACATTAGAGTTGCCCAAAATTTCAATATCGCCGTATGTCTGAATGGCATAGTCGCTGAAATCAGAATTGAGCGCGGCGACACTGCCGCTGTCAATAAGAATTCTCGTGTTCGGGTTCGTGCTGTTGGTCATATGAATGACGGGACGAACATTTGTCGTGGCTTCGTTAAACGCCGACCCGCCGCTTATAATGTTAACGGTGGCATTCTGGCCTCTCGCTTCAATGGCGGTGCCGCTGTTGGCTTCGACGGTTCCGTGCTCGCTGACAGTAATTGTGGCATTGCTGCCCTCAGAGATGAGGGTGTTTCCGCTGCCTGTGTTTTCTAACCAAGTGTTGTTCGTCACTTCAAAAAAGCCGTCGCCTGTGGCATTATTAAGATAAATCAAAGGACCGGCGGTTGCTGAACCCCTATAGAGTATCGGTTCCCATTTCACGGTAACGCCGGCAGGTATGTCAATCGTGAGCGTTGTTCCCGCGCCGGAGAAAGTTCCAATCACTGTGACAGTGTCACCGGCGTTGGCGTCAGCGATTGCCGACTGGATTGCGCTTTGAATGGCCGGAACGGACGGCATGCCTGTAATATCAACTGTACTGCTTGCTGCCAAAGTTACGCCCGGCATCAGTGTCAGCATGAGCGCAACTGCCAAGACAATTGGCACTATTCTGCAAATAGATTGATGTTTTGTCATTTATTATGTCCCCACGTATCATTAAGAAAATGCCGGAAAGATGTTACTCGGTCTCGTTTAGCCCCCCAAACGACCGGCAGACTCAGAGATGAAATATAATCATATGTCCGACAGATTTTAATTTCTTAATACACTGTTATGCTATACGTTGTATCTATTTATAAACGTGTCTCTATTATAATATTCAAAAAAAGAAACGATTTCAATAAAAGAGATTTTTTCAATAAAGTTTCAATAAAAACATCGGCAGAGGTTTTTTTGAAATTATTTTTAGAGAATTCCGGTTATTTCCAATCGAAATTTGGTAAATTCCCAATCGAAATTTAGTAAATTCTAATCAAAATTTAGTAAATTCCAATCACAATTTAGTAAATTTTTTAAAAATCTATTAAATTTAGAAAAATTTAGTAAATTCAATATAGTTTTTGTAAAATCGGTATTAGGTAAAAGTTTTGTAATATACATTGTAATATACATTTAAACACGGTGTAATCATGTCAATCATTAACGAAATCCTCGAATTCAATCAAAATTTTGTTGACAACAAAAAGTATGAAGCCTTTGACACAACGCGTTTCCCAAACAAGAAGGTCGCTGTCTTGTCATGCATGGACACAAGGCTGACCGAATTATTGCCGGCGGCGTTGAATTTTAAAAACGGCGACATCAAGATTATTAAAAATGCCGGCGCCATGGTTACACACCCATACGGCAGTGTCATGAGAAGCTTGCTCGTTGCGATTTACGAACTCGGCGTGAATGAAATCATGGTGATTGGCCATTACGGCTGCGGCATGCAGGGGCTCAACGCTGACAATTTGCTCAAAAAAATGGAAGACAGGGGCATCTCCGGCGACCAAATCAATGCGGTTAAGTCGGACATCGATGTTTACAAATGGCTTGCCGGTTTTGAAAGTCTGGCCGTCTCCGTCACCGAAACGGCTTCCGCGATTAAAAACCATCCCCTCATCCCCGCTGATGTCGGCGTTCACGGATTTTTGATTGATCCTCAAACCGGAAAATTAGACAGAGTCGAGGACGCGGCAAAGTGTCAAGCGTGTACTTGCAGCAAATGAGATTTTTTTAAATCTCATCTCTCTCTCTTTTTTCTTTATCTCTTTTTTTTTATTCCATTGTATTCGTTTTTCTGCATTTTGTTATTTATTTTGCAGTATTGTATTTCCGTTATTCATTTTGCAGTATTGTGTTTCCGTTATTCATTTTGCAGTATTGTGTTTCCGTTATTCATTTTTCAATATTCATATTACAGTGTTCAATTTGCGGTTCATTGACAAAGTATTGTCTCAGTTCATTGATTTTTGAAAAAAATAGTGTCCTATATTACTGTAGTTATCGTTTTTCCGTTTTCGTTATTGCTTTTCTTCATTTCCGGTTTTCTGCGAGCTCTTTTTCAATAATTTCGGAAACGGTTTTTAAGATTTTAATACGAGCGTAATACTTATCATTCGCCTCTACGATGACCCATGGCGCCTTTTCTGTGCTTGTTTTGTCAATCATTTCATTGACCGCTTCGTAATATTGGTCCCATTTACCGCGGTTGCGCCAGTCTTCGTCGGTCAGCTTCCACTGTTTTAAGGGGTCGGCGGCGCGGGCGTTAAAGCGCTCCTCCTGTTTTTCTTTGCTGATGTGAAGCCAGAATTTTATGACGACCATTCCGGCGTTTGTCAGCGATTTTTCAAAGTCGTTGATTTCACGATAAGCCCGTTTCCATTCCTCTTCCGTACAGAACCCTTCAACACGTTCCACCATCACGCGCCCGTACCAGCTTCTGTCATAAACAGAGGTATTGCCGCAGTCGGGTATTCCGTTTAAAAAACGCCAGAGGTAATGGTATTTTTTATCGGTGTCCGTCGGCGCCCCGATCGGGATGACGCGATAATTGCGTGGGTTGATCGATTGGACGATACGTTTGATGGCGCCGCCTTTGCCGGCAGCGTCCCATCCTTCAAAAATCAAAACCAACGGTTTCTTGTTATGGTGTAATGAATAATTCGCCAGCGACATCCTTTTTTGATACTTCTTGATTTTTTTCTCGTATTCCTTTTTTGAATACGATTTCGTCAAATCGACCGCGCCTAAATGATCTTTAGCGGGGGCGGGGGTGAACGCGGCCGTAATATTCGTTTTATCTTTTCGTTCATCCTCTCGTTTTTCCGTAACCGTCGCCGTTTCCGCTTCGATTTGTTCGGCTTTAGCTGTAAAAACGGCAGACTTCAGCCGCTCAGTAATTATTTTCATTGTCCTCAGCACGGCGACATCAATGTCGCGGTCTGCGAAATAAAGGTCCCACGGCGCGTTTTCTTTGTTTGTCTGCTCCAGCATTTCTTTAAGGACATCAATGTCTTTTTTGTAAATTTTTTCGGCTGACCGCGTATCCATGTCATACGGAAGAATGCTGTTCCACATTTTCCGGCTCTCCATGCGCTTTTCCTTTTTCGCGCCGAAATAGATTTTTATGATAAACGTGCCGTTGTCCGTCAGCGTTTTTTCAAAGTCGTTGATCGTATTAATTAAAATTTTGAATTTATCCGTATGGATAACATCTTTTTTGGCGGGCTCCGTCAATATGGTTTCCAAACTCGATTTGATGAGCGGGCAAAAGCATCCGAAAAATTCGGATTCGTTTAAAAGATGTTCGATCAGGCCGCGCATATACCAGCTGCGGTCAAAAATCGCTATTTTTCCTTTCGGCGGAATTCTTTGGTTGAACCGGATGATAAACGGCTTTTTGCTTTCCTCAGCGGTCGGCATATCCGTATAATAAAAATCAAAGCCGCGCGAATCAAGCGGCAGAAGAAGGCGATTAATAAGTTCGCCGATAAAAACGTCATACCAGCCTTCAAAAACAATAATGACCGGCAAATCCAACAGACGCGCTTCTCTTTGAAGAATCCCCAATTCATTGCAGGATTCTTTGATTAAGTCATTAATATTCCGGCCCGCCGGAATTTCCGGTTTTCTTTCCAAAAGCATATTATGATCAACGTTTTATATTCATATTTACTATAAGGGGTTTTTGTAAAATTATGGAAATATTTTCGTAGGAATCAATTGTGTCATTTGAATTATAATTGAATGTGTAATTAAACTCTGAATTATTTTCGGAATTTAAGTGAATTCAAAAGAATTCAAAGAATTCAAAAGAATTCAATCGAAATAAAATTACAATTATGGTAAAATTTAATACATTCTTTAAAGCATTTATCTTAAAATGTATTTTAGAAAATCGATTATATTTCGAAACTGCCCAAGGTCGCTTTGAATGTCTATTTTTTATTAGATATGTTTATCTTACTATTTTCTATCTAAATACTGTAGCACTTGTGAATAGAACTATTTGTAATTAATATAGTCTTTTTAACATATTCTTTGTCATCAATTTTCAGACATATATTTTTAATGATAAATTTTTTAAACTTTATTTTTGTTGGAAACCTTTATTGAAAAATATATTTTAAACAATTATAGTGATTTTTTTGCCGGTTGGAAACAATAAGTTATTTTTTTGACCGGTCTGATTTTTTTCAACATTGATTTTTGCGGGTTCGATAAAAAACTCAACGGTTTTTTGAAGACTTGTTAACAAAATCTCTTTTTTTCCATTTTTTTCCATTTTTTTTCGTTTTTTGATCCGGTTTGGGACTTTTTTTGTGTATTTCATGTTCCGGTTTTAAAAATTTCGTCTCTGCTTCAAAACCGTTCTAAAGTCTATAGTTATGGCAACAATATGGGGGGCTTTTGGACCTTCGTATGTGTAACTTTAATGTTTTTTGCAGTAAATCACGAGTAAATCGTTCAGAATGCGCGTATTACTAATGTCTTTAGAATGATTCATTTTATAAAAACATACATTTTAAAATTTTTTTGAAAACGTCAACAATTATTTCATAGTCTTTAGAATATCTGCAAAATTAGTTGAACAAGTCTGTATTCAAACCAAAATATATCACAAAAAATGCATAAAATAGATACTTTAGAATCTATGTTTATTTCAGTATATTTTGTTGATTTAGTGTAGGGTTACTCTGCTAAATTGATATAAATAAAAATATTTAGATTTATTTGGGATTTATTACGGATAAGCTATTTTTCGACATCATTCTAAATACACATATTCAAATAATAATTAGTTATCAAATCAAAATTATATCATTAATATGATGTTATCGACCAAAACGTAACAAAAATTTTCAGAGATTTTCGTCAAAATTATCTGCAAAGATTATATAATTTCTAATTCTTAAATACACGCCGATAATAATCTCGCCGATTATAATCTTTCTGATTACAATATATTTGTTTATTATAACATCTATGTTTGTCGCATTTCAATCATATTTTTAAATTTATGACGATATATGACTGTCACAAAATTTCGTGACATCAGTCTGCCGCCACAGTTTTCAAATATTAATTTTAATCCCGAAAACATTTTCGAATTTTTCGTATTTCATTCGTGCCCGATGATAATATTGCCTGATATTTTTTTCATTTTTTGCCTTGCGAAAGATAGCTTCGATTTCGGTTGATGAAAAAACGGCTTCCAATTGTTCTTTTGGAATTGTTTCCAACTCTTCAAACGTATTGATAATATCATTATAGACCGGTATTTTAAAAAGAATAGGGGCAGAGCTTGTTGCTTTTTTCCTTTTTTTCTTCTCATCCGTTTGCGCCGTTTCGTATGCCGGTTCGTTCGCCTGCATGTATGCCGGCTCATTCGCCTGTACGTATGCCGGCTCATTCGCCTGTATGCGTTTCGATTCAGATACAAAGACTTCGGGTTCGGCATCATCAAGCCATGACCAGTTTTGATCGTAGATGTTAACATAAATCGCCGGGCATTTTTTGCAAGCGGACGCGATTAAATGTTTGTTTTGGCCCGGGTTTTTTTCATTTTCTTTCAAAATATGTGCGCTGAGGGATTTTAAATGGCCGCCGCATTTGAAACATGTGCCGATTTCGACCATGTCACAGTCTGCCGGAGGTAAAAAAACATTATCGGAATAAAGATAATTATTTTCTGAATAATATTGATAACCCATCTTAAACCACGCAAATTATTAAATAGCTATAATAATTAATAAACTTCTGCATTTATCTTTATGAAATAGATTTATTTATCTGATTTATATTTGTCATCTGATGACATTTGACTTCATTTTATGTCATTTGACTTTATTTTATGTCATTTGACTTTATTTTATGTCATTTGACTTTATTTTATGTCATTTGATTTCATTTTATTTCATTTGATATTGATTTATCATCTGATTTTTCTGTTATTATTTATCACTCGATTGTGTTTTTATGACTTTTATTTTATTTTTGTAACTGATTTTTTTTTATAAACAATTTCGCTATTAATATCCGTGTCCGATGATAACTATTTATATAATGGGGTCAAATTCTGTTTTAGTAGTTTATTCACGATTGTCATGATTGTCATCTATGAATAACTATCAAATTCTATTATCTTCCAATCAAATTAAAAATAAATTGTATTTCAGAGGTAATTCAATGTCTTTGAAAGAAAGCATCATGTCAAGGCTTGAGCAATTTATTGCAGCGGATACAACCGGCTACCGAAAAAAATGTCTTGATCTTTTCATTAGAGTCAAAGAGTTTACGGTCGGCCAAATCCACGACTTGTTGTCCAGGGACTACGAAGTCACGCGCAATGAAGTTGCCTCCATGATCGGGTACATTCAGTCCAAGGTAGGGATTTTAAAATCTCATAAAGAATCCTATAAATCGCCGACGGTGTACACGGTCAAAGATGAATACGTCAACCTAATCGACAATTGTTTGAAGCAATCGCCCGTTCTTGCTGTATATTAATCGCGCCACATCGATTATTTGAAATTGCGGCTATAAACCGTAATTTTCATGACGGGAGTTCGTATGCGTTCATAGTGTAACGTATCTAATTTCGTCTTCTCCTGTCGATTTTTCACATTCTTGTTTTTAAAAATCATATTTTTGGCATTCTTGTTTTTTACATCCGTTTTTGACATTCATTTTGTCCTGCCCATTTTTGTCATTTTGTCACGGATAGATGAGCTTAAAAACAAAGGGCGCTAATAAACTGTTATGTCTATTGTGAAAAATGCGCCGAAAACGGCAACAACGATTGTTATCCGCTCGGAATCAAGCGCGCGCATCAGCAGTTCCCGTGACCCCTATTACAGTTTAATGCGCCGCCTCTTTCAGGAAGAGGCAACAGCCATTCGCGGCCAAAAGTTTTTGAATTTGGTCGAATCGCGGCAAAAAGAGGGGAATCCGCTTCGAACGAATGAATGGAGAATGGTTTTGGAATACTTGGATACCGGCAGCGCTTCTTTTTATTCGATGAAGAATAAGCTGACCGGCGCCGGTTTGATTTCGGTCAAAAACCAAAAGTACCATTTGTCGGGACAGTTTTCAAAAGATTTGATGGACATGGCCCGCTGGTGGTGGACGGCGATTTTGGGAAACAGCGACGAATCTATGGAATCATGAATCGGGTGACATAAAACAGATTGGCGGTTTCGTCATATAATCCGTCATATTTTCCGTCCTTTTTTATGCACATTTGCAGAAAATAGGAATCGGGCGGAAAGTATTTATATGATTCTACATAAGTACAGTTGCTTTTTGGATAACAACGAAGCCCGGTAGTGTAGTGGTCAATCATACGGGACTCTGGATCCTGTAACCTCGGTTCGAATCCGTGCCGGGCTACTCATTTCTTTTTTATGGCGTCGGTTTTTCCGATTCCCGATTATTGTATTTTGTATTTCGTTTTAGAATTTGTTTTAGAATTTGTTTTGAATTTGTTTTAGAATTAATTTTTGAGAATATTTTAAGAATTTTTTGAGGGTCACGAGTAGAACAGCTAAATAATTTGGTGTTCAAATCATGATCATGCAACTGAAAAATAAATATGCAAATCGTTCAAAAATTTCTGAGCCTAAATTTAGGCAAATTGTAAAGCTTTT
>WRCE01000027.1 GCA_009784005.1 Candidatus Methanimicrococcus labiotermitis | reverse complement strand
TTTCATCTTGTTTTTTCAAAAAAATAATGTTTGTTTTTCTCGTTATATTTTTAACAAAAATCTCCATTTTTCATTCTTTTCATCTTGTTTTTTCAAAAAAAATAATGTTTGTTATTTCTCGTTATTTTTTGGCAGCAATCTCCATTTTCAGATTTGTGCGCTGCTTCGCATCGCCCAACTCTGAAAATGGAGGTCGGTTTTATGTTTTTTGTTTGTTTCTGCCTGTCGTCTCTTTTTTTTTGGTTTTTATTTTGTTTTTACCTGTCTGCCTGTCTTCTCTTTTCTCTCTTTTACTTCTCTTTTTCATTTCTCATTCGCGGCTTTTCTCAGTCCGATCGCTTTACATCGCCGGTTGGCGCAAAACTCTGTCGCGTCCTTGTTTTGTTCTTTCACACGGCACAGTTTCCAGCCGCAGACGTCACACGGTTTATCTGAAAAAGTCAGTCTTCCTTTTTCCGGCAGAGATTGCGTGTGCCCGCATTTCAGCGTGCAACCCAAAAATCTGTTTTCTTTGTATTCGATCAGCCGCATCTGCCCGTCTTTGCAGCGCGGGCAGGAACCGACGGTTTCGGGGGGGTTGCAGGTGACGTTTTTGTCGCAGTTGAAACAGGGGCCGATACCGACAGTCCATTCATACTTTTTGCCGACATCCAAAATGACGATGCCGTCTTTCGGGCATTTTTTGGTGCGCTGAATCGTCAGCGCGCCTGTTTTCGGAAGCGGGTATGTTTGGGAGCAGTCGGGGTAGCCGACACAGCCGACGAAGCGGCCGTTATCGGTGGTGACGATGCGAAGCGCGTTTTGGCAAACGGGGCAGACGCCGATGTAGTTCTTTTTATCTTCAACGGCGGCCTCGGTTTTGATGCTGCCGCTGAGTTTGGTCACAAGTTTGTCTTTGTTGTCCGTCAGGTCGGCGTACATTTGTTTAAGCAGAGCGGTTCCCTTCGCGACGGCGTCATCGGGCGCGATTTTGCCGTCCTCGACTTGCTGGATTAAAGATTCGATTTCGGCGCGGACTTTGGGGCGAATAACAATCGGTACCGAGTCGTCCAAACTTTCCATTAAGATGTAGCCTGTGTTGAGAATGGACAGGGTTTTTCCTTTGGATTCAAAATAGCCGCGTTTCTTATTCGTTTCAATATGGGTCGGGGCGGTTGCTTTCGTTCCGATGCCGTTTTTATCCATGAGAGTGAGCAATTCCGATTCGGTCAGTTTCTTCGGCGGTGATGTTTTAGACGCCGTGTTTTGAATTTTTTTAACGGCGGTTTTTTCGCCCTCTTTGACGTTTGGCAAAAACTTGTCATTCTTTGTTTCAAAATCGTAAATATCAAGCCATCCGGCAGATTTCTTCACTGAGCCGGCGGTGTCGAATGATTCGTCTTTAATTTTCATTTCGATATTCGTTTTCTCAAAAACGGCTGACGGCATGAGGTTTGCCAAAAAGTGCCGGCAGATTAAGTCATAAACGGCATAGGCGCCCGGCAGTTTGACCATGTTTTCCGCGGTCTCCTTGGAAACGCCGCGAATCGGATGAATCGGCGGGTGGTCTTTCGCGTCTTTTGGTCCGTTCTTTGGTTTAATACCGCCCGCCGCGGTGATGATTTGCGAAACGGCCTTTGTGTAATCGGTGTTTTTTGCCAAATCCGCCAAAACCGCTTTGAAATCAAAATCATCGGCGTACATGTTCGTTTCCGTTCTCGGGTAACTCGTTAACCCTGACAGGTACAGCTGCTCCGCAATTTCCAATGACTTCTCGGGACTGATGTTCAAAAAAGCCGACGCGCGCTTCAAAAACTCCGTCGTATTCAGCGGCACGGGCGGCGCCAGACTCTGCTCTTTAACGGATTTTTTATGGACAACGCCGGTCTTTTCGCCTTTCAGGCGCGCCATGATGTCATCGGCGGCCGCCTTTTCTTTGATGTTTCCGGCGCGGTGCGTTCCGGTAAAAACAATGCCGCCGGAACCGGTGCCGCCTGCGCCAACACCGGCGCCGCCAACGCCGCCCACACCGGCGCCGCCTGCGCCAGCACCGCCTGCACCAACACCGCCTGCGCCAACACCGCCTGCGCCCGCTTCAAAATCCGCCGTGATTCTCCAAAAATCCTTTGACTTAAAATCACGAATGGCTTTTTCCCTTTCATAAACAAAACCGCATGTCGGCGTTTGGCAGGGGCCGATAGACAAAATCTCCTTCGTAAAAGCCTTTTCGCGAACGGATAAGGTGACATAGCGCGTAAAAGCCGCGCCCATTTTCAAATCTAAAATCTGGCGGGTTTCGGCGGCCATTGCCAGATTCGTGTCAGGCTCTCCGGGATGATCGAAAGCCTGTTCGATTTCATTTTTGGAAAACGTTGAGTAACGCGCTCTTTTGACGGGCGCGGCTGAGAAACGCTGCGCGATTTCTTTGGCTTCAAATCCGATGTTTTCGCCTTCGCGGTCGTAGTCGCAGGCCAAAATAATCATGCTCGCCTCTTTCGCCAATTTTTCGATAACGAACGCAAAATTTTCTTTTGTCACAAACTTAACGGGCGCGATGTCCAGCAATTCTCCCGGCTTGATGCCGGTCCAGCTGTTGTATTCGGCGGGGAAATCATAATTCATAATGTGGCCGGCAAGGCCCGCTATCGCCCAATCGGCGCCGCCTCTGTTGAAACGATAGACGGCAATGCCTTCTATCGTTGTCCGCGTGTACTTTCCGCCGCCCAAAATATTCGCGATTTCTTCGGCGGCCTTGTTCTTTTCGGCAAAGGCGACGATTGTCATTTTGTTTTCCCCTTGTTTTCCCTTTGTTCCCTTCTGTTATTCCTTACGTTTTCCCTTTGTTCCCTTCTGTTATTCCTTCCGATTTCCCTTTCTGTTTTCCCTTCCGCTTTCCTTTTCTGTTTCCCTTCTCAGCTTCAATCATTCAAACAGTTAAAATCAAGAATCCCCGGCTTTCTTGTATGTAAATCCACAAACGGTACTTTGGCGGGCGTCGGCATTATGTTGACTTTTTTCTGGAAATCCGTCTGCGCCTGCCATGTCCCTGAGTTGATGAGCAGAATGTTTTTGTAATTGGTCACGCCGACCGTGTGTACATGCCCGCAATGAATGATATCGGGCACTTTATCAATGACCATATAATCCTTTTTTTCCGGCGATATCATCACGCGGCTGCCGTAAGTCGGGGCAAGATGGCGGCGCTTGACCATTTCAATCATTCCCGTGGTCGGCGCCTGATAAGAAACGCCTTTGATCGACGCCACCATGTCATCCATGGAACAGCCGTGGTAAATTTCGGCAGTGATGCCGCCCAGTGAAATCAAAGCGGGGTTGCCGACAAACGTGACATTTTCGGGAAACATCTCCTGAATTTTGGGCTCAAACGTCGTCTGCGGCTCGGCCCGGCGAACGGCATCGTGGTTGCCGGGGGCGATGACAATGTGAATGTTTTTCGGGATGCGGCGGAAATATTCGGCGGCTGTTCTGTATTGTTCATATATTTCGGTAATCTCTAAGTTATGTTCCTGCCCGGGATAGATGCCGATTCCCTCGACAACGTCGCCGGCGACAATCAAATAGCGCACTTCCGACGCGATTTTCCGAAGCTGCGGGTTGTCGTTTATCCCGTTTAAAAAATCAATAAATGTCTCCCACTCATGTTTCATGAACTCTTTGCTGCCGACATGAATGTCTGAAATAAACAAAGCGTAACCTTCCGACTTCGGTCTTCCTGAAATATAATTGTTCGGAACGTCCGGCTGTATGATTTTTGACGCCATTAAAATTGTGCCGTCGGGCGCCAACGACCCCGATACGCCGATGATTTCATCAAGAACAAGGCCTTCCGCCGTTTCAATTAAATCGGCTTCGCCTCTGTTGATAAGCACGGGAAAAATGCCGGTCGGGTCTTCCAACGTCAAAACAATGTGTTGGTTATTCGTAAAACTTTTTTCAGACACCATGCCGATAATCGCGACTTCCGCATTTCCGCTTCCCGACAGCGGTTTGACATATCGCCCCTTCATAATGCTTTCAATCGGGCGCGCGCTGATTCGGGACCGAACCATTTCACTGATTCGGGTATAGCGGTCCCGGAAATAATGAACGTATTGCTGATATTCCCCGATGCTTGCCGTTTTATCGGAAACGTCTTCTAAAACCAGTACCGGATTGCTTTCAAACGGGTATTTCGCGACAAACCGATTCATTTCCTGCGTTTCTTCGCTTCCTTGCGCTTCTTCGCTTCCTTGCGCATTTTTGCATCCCTGAAGCATGACGGTTTTGTATTTTTCGTCCAGTTCCGAAACAAGAGCGGTTAAATGAGAGGTTTCGATGACAAAGACCGAGGCGTCAATTCCTGAGAACAAAATCGGCAGCGCGTCCACTGACAGACCGCAGGACATCAGATATGAAACCGCTTCTCCGTTAATCATAAAGCCGGCTTCTGATGCTTTTTCCAAAATAACCGTTTCATCCATTTCGTTCATCTCTCACTTTGTTTTTCAGAATTATCATCTTCACTTTGTTTCAATTCATTCGATTTTGAATTCATTCGATTTTGAATTCATTCGGTTTTGAATTCATTCGGTTTTGAATTCATTCGGTTTTGAATTCATTTGGTTTTGAATTCACTCATTTTTTTGAACTGTAATGATAACAGAATACTTTGACTCCTTAATTGTTTTTCAATCTATCTCTTTCCATCTGTCTCTTTCCGCCTGTCTGTTTGTATATCTTCCGTTTGCAAACTTTCATTTTCATTTATGGGCTGCAATTTATTTTTAAAAAGCGGACGAATGTTTATAAACAAGAAAACCAATTATTTGAGAACCAATTATTTGAAAATCAATTATTTTAAAAGTTAAGAACTATCATTTATTTCTTTTCACCTTTTCAATCAGAGGTTTTTGATTATGACAGAGAATACATGGATCAAGGATTTGTTAAAAGATGTCTTGATTGTTATCGGCATCGTTGTCGCGTTCTTGGTTTTATGTCAGCTGGTTTTCGGCCTCTGGACGCCGATGTATGTTGTCTCTTCGGGCAGCATGGAACCAAATATGAATGTCGGCGACATCGTTTTAGTCAAAGGAATTCATCGAACGGCGATTGTGACCCAAGAGGACGCTCTTTCCTCTGACAAACCCCGTATCAAATTCAAAGAACCCGGCGATGTGATTCTTTTCAGGCCGTATGGCAGTCATCAGCATATTCCAATCATTCATCGCGCCATGTATTACGTCGAAGAAGGGGAACCTATGTGGGAGGGCGGGCCGGCCGCGCCGCATTCGGGTTACATGACCAAAGGCGACAACAAAAATACAAACGCTTTGCTGGACCAGCAAACCACGATCAGCGCGCATCAGCCGATTAAAGAGGAATGGATCATCGGCGTTTCTCAATTCAAGATTCCGTACGTCGGCAAAATCAGGCTTTTCTTCTCAAGGTCGAGGTAATTAAAACAGGTTAAAGAGGAGGGAGGCAACATTTTTTGCCTTCTTCTTGCCTTCCTTGCTCTTTCCCTTCTTGCCTTGCTTTGCCTTGCTTTGCCTTGCCTTGCCTTGCTTTGCCTTGCCTTGCTTTGCCTTGCCTTGCTTTGCCTTGCCTTGTTTTGTCTTGCCCTGCTTTGCCATGTACATGCATCTGCTTTTTTTGTAACAGTGCCACGTTCGCGAAGCGAACGGCTATTTTAAAAAAAAGCTGACTCTGTGACTGCTATTGCTGTGACTGCTACATGCATTGACTGCTACATGCATTGACTGCTACATGCATTGACTGCTACCTGTATTTGCTGCCACTTGTCATCCGGCACTTTCTACATGCATCAGCTTTTTTTTTAAATAGCCGTTCGCTTCGCGAACGTGGCACTGCTACCGCCACTGCTGCTGCCACCACCACCGCTGTCCCCATCACTGCTGCTGCCACCACCTCTGCTGCTATCGTTACTGTCGCTTTGCTTGCTGCCGTGCTTTGTTTGCTGCCGTGCCCTGTTTGCTACCTTGCTCTTGCCTTGCCTTGCTTTGCCTTGCTCTTACCTTCCTTGTTTTTTCCACCCTTCCTTTTTTTCCATTAGTTTCATCCCGCTCAGAAAGTCTTTAAATCCTATGGCTTTCGTTTTGTCTTAAGAACGTTCTTTCTTTGAACGAACAATAAAGCGGAGGGGGTTAAACGGCAGCGAAGAAGTCAAAAGGTGTTCCCGCTCGGGACAACAGCTCTTCTTTTACGGAAGACATTTGGATTCCGATAGCTTCTTTGCCGCTCCCGGGGCGCATTTTGTCGTTTTATACATCTTCAGGTATTGAAAAGCTGTATCCGCCTCAATCTAAAGCGGTTTCGGCGGGGTTGCTGGAAGGCAAAAACGTTTTGATTTCCATTCCGACGGCGTCAGGGAAAACGCTGCTCGCCGAGCTGGCGATGCTTCGGGGGTTGGAACTGAACGGCAAGTGTCTTTACATCGTTCCGCTGCGGGCGCTGGCGTCTGAAAAATTCCGCCGCTTTTCCGAATTCGAAGCTCTCGGTTTTAAAACAGGTATTTCGACGGGGGACTTAGATTCCGCTGACGAATATCTGGGGTCCAATGACATTATCGTCGCGACTTCCGAAAAAGTGGATTCGCTGATAAGAAATGAAACGCGTTGGATTGAAAATATTTCCGTTGTTGTTTTGGATGAAGTCCATCTGATGGATTCCCCCGGCCGCGGGCCGACGCTTGAAATCATTATCACACAGCTCAGGCGGATGAATCCGAAAATTCAAATCATTGCTTTGTCCGCCACCATTCAAAATTCAAAAGAAGTGGCGGATTGGTTGAAGGCTGTTTGCGTTGTCAGCGATTGGCGCCCGACACGATTGTATGAGGGCGTCTATTTTGACGGTGTTTACGAAGCCGCTCACATCGGGGCTAACGCCGGGGCTAACGCCGGGGAAAAAATCGTCAAGGAAATCGAGCTTGTCGGCAAAGGAAAAGAAGCCGGCATCTCTCTTGCCGCGGGCACGATTCGGGAAGGCGGTCAATGTCTTGTTTTTGCAAGCAGCCGGAAAAACGCCGTCGGGTTTGCCAAAAATGCGGGAGCGGTCATTCAGTTTTATCTGAGCTCTGCCGAAAAAGCGGAATTGGCGGCGCTGGCGGCTGAAATCAGCGACGGCAGTGAAACGGACGCCGCGGGTGTTTTGGCTTTCTGTATCCGCATGGGTGTTGCTTTTCACCATGCGGGACTGACAGCAACCCAGCGGGAATTGGTGGAGCGTTCCTTTTTGGCCGGCAAAATCAAAGTCATTTCCGCAACGCCCACGCTGGCGGCAGGCCTGAATCTGCCGGCTCGCCGCGTCATCATCGCCGGTTGGCGCCGCTATGACCCGAATGAAGGGATGAGGATGATTCCGGTCATGGAGTACAAACAAATGGCAGGGCGCGCGGGCAGGCCGCATATGGACCCGTACGGCGAGTCGGTTCTGATCGCTTCAAAAGAAGAAGATATTGAAAAGCTGACGGAACTGTACGTCACCGCCGCCCCCGAGGCCGTCGAGTCAAAGCTGGGCGCGGAAAATGCGCTTAGGGCTCATGTTTTGTCAACGATTGTCAACGGTTTTGCAAACACAAAAGAACAGCTGCTGTCCTTTTTCAAAGACACGTTTTTCGCCTACCAAAAAGGCCTTCTCAGTACGATTGCGTTAAAAACGGTCATCGACAAGTGTTTGGATTTTTTGATTGAAGCGGACATGTGCCGCGAAATCGAGAAGAACGGGAAGGATGGGAAAGACGGGAAGGATGGGGAAGACGGGAAGGATGGGAAAGGCGGAAAGGATGGGAAGGCTGTTCCGGTTTCTTCGGTTTCTTCGGCTTCTGCCGGCGCCCCCAATCCGTTTGTGACCGCCGATCAACTCTCTTCCTCTTCAAAGGATGAAGACGGTGATATGCGTCTGGTCCCGACAAGTCTCGGCACGCTTGTTTCAAAATTGTATTTAGACCCGCTTTCAGCGCACATTCTTCTTCAAAACGTCAAAAAAGCCGAAACGACGGGAATGCGGCTGACGGATATCAGTTTGCTTCACCTCTTCTGCATGACGCCCGATATGAAGCTTCTGTATATGAAAACAAACGATTATCTGTGGGTTTCCGAATTTGCGGTTGAGAATGCCGAGCATTTCATTTCCGTCCCGCCGATTACAAAAACTTCAGAATACGAGTGGTTTTTGGGTGAACTCAAAACAGCGCTTCTTCTCTACAACTGGATTACCGAAGTTTCCGAAAATGACATTTCAAAATAGTTTGATGTCGGCGAAGGAGACCTCCGCCAGTTTTCCGAAACAGCTTCATGGATTGCCGATGCCGGCTCGCGGCTCGTCAAACTCTGCGGTTTTAAATCATTCAGCATGCTGTCGGATTTGGAAATCCGTCTCCAATACGGCGCCTCCGTTGAGTTGCTTTCGCTTCTGAAAATAAGGGGTATCGGCCGTGTCAGGGCCCGCCGCCTGTACGACGCGGGATTTCGTTCCAAAGAATCTTTCAAGCCGGCAGATTTTGCAACGGTTGCCGGGCTGATTGGTCCAAACGTCGCCGATAAGCTTTACAAGGAACTTGGAACTGACCACGGCAGCTACATCGTTAAAGAAACGAGAAAGAGCTTTTCCGGTTCAAAAAAAATAAGCCAAAAAGGCGAATCGGGCGCGGGCGCCGAAAAAAGAGCCGAGGCGGAAACGGATTTTGATAAATCCGCTTCGTCTCAAATTCAAAAAAGATTTGATGATTACTTCTGAATGACGCATGATGCAAATGCGCCATCCTTTTTTCCGGCAGCGGCTCGGCTTTACAATGCCGCCGTCCGTTTTTCAGTATGCTTTCTCATTCGTTTTCATTTACAATCCGAAATCTTGATGCTTCCGGCAATGACTTCAACGCTGCCGTCCGCTTTTCCGATGACGACTTCATCCGTGTTTATAAAAATCCCATGCTCGACAACGCCCGGGATTTGTGAAATCTTTCTCGCCAGCTCTTCCGGTTTTTGAATTTCTCCGAAATCGCAGTCGATGATAAAATTGCCGTTGTCTGTAATGACAGGCCCGTCCTTTTTAACGGCTGCCCGAAGCACAGGCGTTCCGCCGAGTTTTTTCAAGGAAGCGACGACTAATTCTTTGCCGAAAGGCATCACTTCTATCGGGACGGCGACGGACAAAACATCCTTCTTTTTGCCCGGGTCGGACACGATGACAAAGCGGGAAGCGGACATGGAAACGATTTTTTCACGCGTGTGCGCGCCGCCGCCGCCTTTTATGGCGATCAGGT
The DNA here is from genome assembly GCA_009784005.1 of Candidatus Methanimicrococcus labiotermitis. Taxonomy (GTDB): domain Archaea; phylum Halobacteriota; class Methanosarcinia; order Methanosarcinales; family Methanosarcinaceae; genus Methanimicrococcus; species Methanimicrococcus labiotermitis. The sequence continues at coordinate 12,925 of WRCE01000027.1, read as the reverse complement.
TTTTGTCAAACTGATCGGCGCCGTCAATCGCGATGTCCAGTTTCGGCGTTTCGGCAAGCGATGTCAGGGGAACGCCCGCATCAATCGCAATCGCTTCCGACTGATAGGATGTGACAACGCCTTTGATTTGAAGTTTTTCTTCACGAACGCGGCGGCCGAGTTCTTTGATTGTGTAAGCGACGGTTGACCCCGTTCCGAGGCCGACGGCGTCTCCGTTTTTGACAAGACTTGCCGCGTAAATACCGGCCGCCTTCTTTTCCGGCGATTCTGTGGTTTGATTTCGGTCTGTCATTTTATCACCCGATTGAATTGGGAGGAGATTACATTGTTTAAGGAGACAATCTCTTTCTGTCTCTTGGGAACAAAACCGCTTCGCGGACGTTTTCAAGACTCAGCATTGTCATAATCAAACGGTCGCAGCCCACGCCAAATCCGCCGTGAGGGGGCATGCCGAAACGGAATGGTTTTAAATAGAATTCAAAACCGTCGGGGTTGAGGCCTTTGGCTCTGATTCTTTCCGTCAGCAAATCGTGTTGGTGGACACGCTGGGCGCCGGAGGAGAGCTCCATTGTGCGATGCATCATGTCAAAGCTCTTTGAAATTTCGGGGCGGTTTTCATGGGGCATGGCGTAGAACGGTTTTGTTTCCGTCGGCCAGTCGATGATGAAGTAGTGGGACTCCCCGGTTTTATTAAAGACGTATTCGCCGAAGAGATGCTCGGCTTGCGTTCCGATGTCATCGCCGAACTTCATTTTTTCTTCGATTTCGGGAATTTCGTTGTTGATGGTGTCCAAAACCTGTTCGTATGTGTATTTGTTAAACGGCAGTTTCGGAACGGCAAGCTCAAGGCCGAGAATATCCAGACTCGGTTTGCATTTCGCAATCACCTGCTCATAAACGTCGGCAATCATTTTTTCCAAGATTTCCATGACGTCTTCGTGGTCGGCAAAGCTCATTTCAATGTCAATGGATGTGGCTTCGTTGAGGTGCTTTCTCGTGTCATGTTCTTCCGCTCTGAAAATCGGGCCGATCTCATAAACGCGGTCAAGTCCGGCAGACATCAGCATCTGCTTAAAGAGCTGCGGGCTTTGGTTGAGGAAAGCTTCGCGGTCAAAATAGCTGATCGGGAACAAGTCGGTTCCGCCTTCGGTTGCCGCGGCGACGACTTTGGATGTTGTTGTTTCCACGAATTTGTTCCGCTCCAAAAAGTCACGAATGGCTTCCAAAACGGCGCTGCGTATGAGAAAAACAGCTGTCTGCTCCTCGCGGCGCAGGTCCATAAAACGGTTGTCGAGTCTTGTGTCGAGTTCGGCGTCCACCTTTCCGGTCGTGTCCATCGGCAGCGGCGATTCGGCGGCGTTTAAAAGCGTCACGGTTTCGGGCAGAAGTTCGTAACCGTTTGGCGCTTTCGGCTCGGCCTTGATGGTCCCTGTCACAGTGACAACGGATTCGCGGCTGAGACGCTTGACGGTTTCCAAAAGTTCGGGTTCGATCTTTTTCTTAACAAGCGTCACCTGCGCGCGTCCTGTCCGGTCGCGGAGAACAAGAAACGTAATGCCGCCAAGGTCTCGGATTTCGTAGACCCAGCCCGCGAGCGTCACGGTTTTGCCGTTGTCCGCTTCAGGGTTGATTTCACCTGTAAAATGTGTTCTGAGTTCTTTGAATGACATGATGATCACGTTTTCAGTCAAAATAAATTCATAAAATTGAAATAACGGTTTTAGGATGATTTAGGATGATTTAGGATTTAGGATGGAGTCATATTCAATATTATTGATATAATAACTTGATGAGTCATAATCCCTATCATATTTTAAAATTTTCAGATAGGTCAATGACAATTTCAGACGTGTCAATTTAATTTTTCAGACATGCAATGACAATTTTTGACATCTTTAATTATAATTCTTGATGTGAACTTTAAAGAGAGTCAGATAACATTTAAATGACAAGACCTGATTATGTTTTTTTAAAAAAGGAGAATTATTGATGGATTTAAATGACCTTGAACATCATATTGATGAGGAAATCCACCACGTCATCGACGTCGTCAAAATGAAAAACATTCTATTAATCGCGATTATCTTAATTTTGACCTATCTCTATTTATTCGTGATTGAATGAATATTCTTTTTTATTATTTTTCTCAGTTTGCTTTCTCATTCGTTTTCTCAGTCTGCTTTCTCATTCGCTCTCTCGGCCTTCCTTTTCATTCGTTTTCTCAGCCGATTGCCGTTTTTTCAAGCATTTTGCATGCCTGACAAACCGTGTCGCTGCAAGGCTCGCCGCAGATTTGGCAAGTGCTCATGGCGGCAACATCCAGCGCTTGTGATATCAGCGGCGCCATCGTGTCGTAACCGCTCACAAGAGAGTATTTCGTACCCGGGTGGTTGACTTCAAAACTGTTCAAAAGGCGGCGGACTTCTTTTCGCAAAGCGCCGAAGGAATGGGGGCAAGCCGTCAGCTCCATCGGCAAATCGTGGAGATAAGCGTAAAGCGCCACTTCTTTTTCCGGAATTTTCCGAAGCGGCTTGACACGGATTATGAAACCGTCAAGCTCGTTCACGGCAGAAAAGCGGACCATTCGCTCCACGTCGCCGCGGAAATGGTTAAGCATAATTGTTTGCGCCTCGTCGTCCAGGTTGTGGCCGATGGCAAGCTTTGTCGCGCCGATATCGCGCGCGGCTTTGTTGAGAATTTGTTTTCGGAGAACGCCGCAATAACTGCACGGGCCGGCTTCTTTTTTGTCATCGCCGCTTCGGTTTTCCGCCATCTTCTTTTCAGCGACGATTTCGTCCATGGTCTTGCCGTACTCTTCTTTAAAAGAGGTGACAATATGTTCGATGCCGAGGCTCTCTGTCATTTTTTTGGCTCGATCGATGGAAAAATCGCGGTAACCGCTGATGCCTTCGTCAATCGTAATCGCGACAATTCGTATATCCGGCCTCTCGCCGAATATTTTGTGCATTAAAAAAAGAACGGCGGAACTGTCTTTGCCGCCTGACAGCGCGACCGCGATGACATCGTTTTTCTTAACGGGATAGCGCTGGCGCACGGTAAGCTTCGCTTTGCGCTCCACGTCTTCAAAAAAATGTTTTTTGCATAAGTGAAGGCCGGAATACGGCTGATAAATAATCGACGGCGTGCTGCATTTCCTGCATTTGATTGTCATAATTTGTCCCGTTTAAATTTGCGGTTTTAATGCTTGAAAAACAAGCCCTCTCTCATTTAAACTTTATGTTTTTGAACACTTCGGCGGTTTGATATCCCTTTTCCTGTTCTTCAACGGTATGATTTCTGATTTCTTCCCGGCGCTCCTTAATCTCGAGCTCCTTAATCCCGCGCTCTTTAATCCTTCTGTTTTGAGCCCCGTGCCCCTTAATCCCGCGCTTTTATTTTTCGGTTGTGTCGTTGCCGGCTGGATTTTCGGTTTGTTCACCGGCATGGTGCCCGGCATTCATACAAACAACGTTGCCGCCGTTTTAGCCGGAAGCGCCGGCATTCTTTATTTTGCCGGCCTGACGCCTGTTTTGGTTTGCGTCACCATTTTATCCTGCGCCATTTCACATACCTTTCACAATATCATCCCCGCCATCTTTTTAGGCGCGCCGGGAGAAGATACCGCGCTTGCCGTCTTGCCGGGCCACCGTCTGCTGCTGGCGGGCGAAGGTTATGCCGCCATTCGTTTGTCGGCGCTCGGCAGCATCGGTTCCGTTTTGCTTTCTCCCCTTCTCATGATTCCGGCGGCATATTTTCTGTACCGGTTTTATCCGGTTTTGGAGCCGTATATGGGTTGGTTTTTACTGGCTCTTTCCCTCATTATCCTGCTTTCCGAAAAAGAGCTGCCTTCAATTATCCGAGCGGCCTTTGTCTTTTTGGCGGCAGGTTTTCTTGGTATTTTGGCATTTGAGTTGGACGGTTCGTTAAATCCCGTCTCGTCTTTTTCAGACACCTCTGTTTTGATGCCGCTTCTCAGCGGCCTTTTCGGCGCCCCTCAAATCATTGTCAGCATCTTGACGGATTTCAAAATCCCGTCTGTTCGGGAGAGGAGTGTTTCGTTCCCGCCTTCGCTTTTGATACGAAACACAATTATAGGGACAGCGGCCGGCGCCTTTGTCTCTTGGATTCCCGGCATCTCTTCTTCAGCCGCCGCGATATTGGCCGGCGTCTTCACCGGCAAAACATATCCGGTCGATTCTTTAAAAAATATGGGGAGGACTGCCGGCAAAACGGAAGCAGAAGGGTTTGAGCAGGCAAGGTTTGAAGAGACGAAAGCAGAGGAAGGGGCAGAAGCAGGGGCAGGAGCAGAAGCAGGAGCAGGGGCAGAAGCAAGGGTAGTGGCAGAAGCAGAGGCAGGGGGAGGAGCAGGGGCAGGAGCAGAGGCAGGAGCAGAGGCAGGAGCAGAGGCAGGAGCAGAGGCAGGAGCAAAAGCAGAGGCAATTGACTTGGAAAGCATTGAAGAAACAAATGCCAAAGAATTCATTGTCTGTGTTTCCGCAATCAGCACGGCGAATGCAGTTTTCGGTCTTCTTACGTTTTTCATTCTCGGTAAATCCAGAAGCGGCGCTGTCGTCTCTGTTCGCGATATTCTTTCAAGCGCGGGTGTTGACAGGATTTCCCCCGATATCTTTTTCCTTTTTTACGCGGTTGTTTTTCTGACAGGACTTTTGTCTTACTTTTCCACGCTTCAGGCAGGCAAGCGGATTCCGAAACTTCTGCAAAAAATCAATTACAAGTACCTCTCCGTTTTCATATTGATTTTTCTGTCATCGCTGACTTTCCTGATGACCGGCTCTTACGGCTTCCTTCTCTTCCTTGCTGCCGTTTTCATCGGATTTCTGCCCCTTGTTCTCGGTGTCAGAAAATCTCATCTGATGGGCGTCATCCTTTTTCCGGTCATGCTTTATTTTTTGGGTTTACGGTAAAGGAAAGATATGGCAGTACAGTAGAAGGATTTGACAGGCTGATCCACATTTTTACGGCGGCAGGCGGTGTCAAGTCATCGGATTTCAAAATAAAAGGAAAAAGAGACAAACTGATATTTCTTTGAAAAAAGGATAAAAGAAGCCGTCAGTACAGCCTCTCGATAATGTCCAATCCCTTTTCAATTAATTCCAGATTTTCATAAATGCGGCGCGGGTCGGTTTCGTTTTGCATGTCCTCGGCAACCTCCGTTACTTTGCGTAAGATTAATTCTTTGAGGCGTTCCTCATCGGCGGAATAAACGGTTCTTTCAATCGTTCCCCTGACAGCGGCAGGTTCAGGTTCTTTTTTCTTCTTTTGCCCCGTGTACTTTTGAGGCGCATCGGATTTTTTGGCGGGGACGCCGGGGGAGCAGAAAACGGGCGCGACATCCTTTGAGATAGGGGCGGGCGCGGGCACGGGCGCAGGCGCGCCGCTTGTTTCAACGCCGCTGCAAAGCGGACAGACAATTTCTCCTTTAAATCTGAAGAGGGGGGCGCCGCAGCTTTCACAGTGGTTGGCAAGCATCGTGCCGCCGTTTTCAAGGAAGCGGGCTATTTTTTTGACATTATCGTCAGAGGTCATTTTGATTCATTACTCCTGAAAATTAATTTTGCAATATTTACAATAAATTGTCCGTTTCACATCATTAATCTTTCTGATGAAAATATCTTCGCGGTCTACGGATTCGTAATCGGCGAACGGCTTCAAAATCATCAAAAGGTTTACATATTGAAAAGGTTAAGTTTAAATGATACTTCTCTCTACTAAACTAAACATTCGCAAAGACGAATCGAAAATAAGGAACAATGAAAAATAATTTTTTTTAAATCTGTGCACACGCGCTTTGAGGCAGAGCACAGGCAGCCCATATCAATACCGGCATCACGTTTGCCGGATTGAACAGATTTAAAGACGCTTTTATGCAGGTGATAATTATGTCAGCCGATGAATACCAAAAAGCTATTGACCAATCCATTTTTGAATTGGAAATGATTGCAAACGACACATCCGTCCCGAGAAACATCAGACGAACCGTTACAGAAATTCTGGATGTACTCAGGGATGAAAATCAAGAACTCTTCTTACGCGCCGCCTCGGCATTAAAAACACTTTCAGACGTCAGTTACAACGACCCCAACATTCCGATGCACACCGGAACACTCATCTGGAGCATCCTCGGAAGACTTGAAACAATTCCGCCCGAAGCTTGATTTTTGAATTCCGGCTTCACGGTTTTTTATTCGGGGCATGATAAGAACAGAGGATTTTAAAGACAAAATCAAAGACAAAACCTCTGCAACATGCTTCAATATGTTTCAGCTCAATACGCTTCAGTTCAATTATGCTTCAACCGGCTTACTGAAATTTTTCGCGCGGAAAATTTAAAATTTATTTCTTTTCATTTTTCACGGCCATGATTCAAACATCAAACCGAAGTAACCGAAGTGATTAAAAAGCAAAGGGAAAACTATGAAAACCGACACCAAAGACGATATGACGAATATCCGGGAAATGGTTTTATCCTTTATTCGCCCGACGCAAGCCGAAAAAACAAATCTGGAAACCGTCAGGAAAGGCATTATTGACGACATCGTCAAAATCGCGCGCCGAGAGGGGCAGCTTGACATCATCCCGATATCTGTCGGCTCGGCCGAGAGAAACACATGGCTGCGCGGCAATCATGACATCGATGTTTTCATTTCCTATCCGGAAGACACCTCTTTTAATGAATTTTATCAAAAAAGCAAAGCGCTGCTCACGGAAATGGCAAAGACGGGCGACTCTTGGGAAGACCGCCATTCGGAACACCCGTACATTCATATCCGAAAAGAAGGGTTTGAAGTGGATTTGGTGCCGTGTTTCCGCGTGAAAAGCGGCGCCGAAATCAAATCCGCCGTCGACAGAACGCCGTTTCACTGCGTTTACATCAAAGAAAACATACGCGGTCTTGAAGAGGACGTCATGCTGTTGAAGCAATTCATGAAGGGGACGGGCGTCTACGGCTCGGAAGTCAGGACGGGCGGTTTTTCCGGTTACCTGACGGAACTGTTAACGATTCACTGCGGCGGTTTTGAGCAGGTCCTTAAACAGGCATCGGAATGGAAACACGGGACGTTGATTGATATCGCCGCGCATCAAACGATTGAGCACGATGACCCGCTTGTTGTCGTTGACCCGACTGATCCGAAAAGAAACGTCGCCGCCGCGCTGTCGCTGACAAAATTTTCACTTTTTATTGACCGCGCCCGCTTTTTTTTGAAAAGCCCGAGCGTTGAATATTTCTCAAAAAAAGAATATCCGCCGCTGACCGCGGAAGAATACAAGCGGCTGGCGGAAAAGCGCGGCACGAAATGGATTGCCGTGTCGTTCAAAACGCCGCCGATCGCGGAAGATACACTGTACCCGCAGCTTTTCCGGCTGGAAAAATCACTGAAAGAAATCCTGACGCGCAACGAGTTTACCGCCGTCAATACTTTTTCGTGGTCGGAAGAGCACAAGCAAAGCATCGTTTTTCTGGAAGTGTTAAATGACTTGCTGCCCCCGCTTCAAAAACGGGTCGGTCCGCCGGTTTGGAATGAGAGCAACGCGGCGTCGTTTTGTCAAAAATACAAAGACAGCCCTGATACGTTTTCATTCGCGATTGAAAATGAGCGTTATGTCGCCGAAGTTTTGAGAAAACACCGGTCTGCCGCTCCTCTGATTGAAGATATGCTTTTCAAAGAGGCCGCTCTCGGCCGTCACGTTCGCGATTCCTTAAAAGACGGATATGAAATTCTCCAAAACGAAGATATTGAGAAAATCGAAAGCGAAGCGTTTTGGAAATTTATGAATGAGAAATTGGCGGCTCGGATTGAGCCTTGAAAACAGACAAATAAAAACCAAACCAAAAACCAAACAAAAGCCAAACCGAAAACCAAACCAAAAACCAAACCAAAACCAAACCAAAAACCAAACAAAAAACCAAACAAAAAACTAAAAACAAAAATTAAAAAAATCAGCCTGCTCCGCCCGGCGCATCGCGGCTTTCAATATTTTTAAGTGATTCCACGGCTTCTTCCTGAATACGGATTTTTTCTTCGATACCCGCTTCTAAATCTTTTCTCTTTGCTTCCCTTTTGAAAACTTCTCCGGTCAGTTCCAAAAAGTCAACTCTGTAATAGAGTTCCGTCGAATCCAGAAGAGCCCAAACGCCTTCTTCGTCTTCCATAATTTCAAGAATTTCGCCAACGGTTCCCGTGTTAATATATTTGACAAAATCCCCGGCTTTGATTTCTTTGCCGCGGATATCGAAAACCTGAAGCTTTGACATGATAATTGGAATGTTGCCATGGATTAAAAATGTTCTGCCGGCGAATTTGAAGCCGAATTCAGTCGGATTCAGCCAAGTTTTGCGGATTCAATCGCGTTTAGTCGGATTCAGCCGTATTGTCGGATTCAGCCGTATTGTCGGATTCAGCCAAGTTTTGCGGATTCAGCCGTATTCAGTCGGATTCGTCCCGATTTAGTCGTATTTGACCGGATTCAAGCAGTTTTATGAGTTCTTCTTCAGCCGCGGCATGTCCTTGGTCCGCCGCAAGTATGTACCATTTCACAGCCTCTTCAATATCTTTGGGTACACCGCAACCGTTCTCATACAGATGTCCCAGGAAACATTGAGCGATGAGGTCCCCGTGTTCCGCCGCGCGCCTGATCCACTTGGCAGATTTTTCCTAATCCTGAGGCACGTTTAAGCCTTCTTGATAGGTAAATCCGAGGTTTCTTTCCGCGAAGACGTTTCCGTGCGCCGCTCCAAGCGTCATCCATTTTATTGTTTCTTCTCCCGGGTCGAACACGCCGGCGCTGCTTATTCCAAGGCCCGCTTCAGCCGCTTGCCTGAACCACACGGCACGTTCTTCGTGATTTGCCGACTCGTTCAGTCCCATATCATACAACAAAATGTCGATACAGAATTGGGCGAAATCGTCCTGTTCCGCCGAACGCCTGAACCATTTTGCCGCCTCTTCAAAGCTTTGAGGCACGCCCCTGCCTTCGTGGTACGCCAAACCGACCTCGTACTGTGCTTCCGAATCCCCGTTTTCGGCTTCAAAAAGGAGTTTTTCGATTTCACTTTTGGAATAAACAATTGACATAAAAATCGGAAATGGTCTCCAAGATTAAAAGTGTTTGTCTTTGAATTCGATTCATTAAAAACGGCAACAGATTCAGAAATGCATGAAAATATTCGGGTAACGATGTCAAATATTCAAAAACATGTCAATTATTCAATAATATGTCAAATAAAAGCAGCGGCGGGTTTAACCCGCCATTTTATTTTTAAGAAAAGAAAATCAGCCGTTCTTAATTTCCGATCGGATATCACCGATTCTGGCAACGCGTTCGGCGAAAGCGTTGTGTTTGTGAATACTTTCTTCGTTGATTTGTTTGATTGTGATGATTGCGTCATCGGGGAGCTGCGGGAAGGTATCGACCACTCTTTTGGCCATCACACGAACGCAGTCTTCAACGAATTTCGGGTTTTTGTGCGCTTCTTCAACGACTTTTTTTTCATCGGCGCGCTTTAAAACTTCGTAAACGTTGGAGCTCATGGAGGTTTCGATAATCCTGATGATTTGTTCCAAGCGAACGCCCGTGGTGTCAAGCGTTTGAACGGAAATGATGCCGCGGCCGCGTTGGTTGTGGCTGGCCATCGGTATCGTGTTAAAGAACTCTGAAATTTTGTCATCCGCGACACCGAGTTCTTTGAGTTTGAGCTCGGCTTCCTCCTGCATCATGGACTGGGCGCAGGGGCAGGCGGTCATGCCCGTCACTTCGGCGCCGATCAGTTTTTGGATTTGAACGGCGTTGCTGCCGTCTGTTCTTTCGGCAACGGCATCGGCGAAAATGTCAACAAACTGTTGGCAATCAACGCCTGTCGCGGGTGATTTCCGGCGGATCATGTATTCGCTTTTCATACGAACTTCCGCACAGGAAGCGTATTCGTGGCGCTCGATTAAGTTTTCGGCAATGTCGCCGCACAAATTTTCAATTTCATAAACGGGAGATTGGGAAATATGGGTCAAAATTTCTTCAATCGCTTCAAAATTGCGGGACAGGTTGGCGCCTTTTCGGTCAGACGGCAAGTCCACAAAAATATCAAAGGACGACATCAGAATGATCGGCCTTTTGTTTTCCCTTTTCAGTTCAATGAGTTTTTTAACGTCCGTTACACCGACACGCGTTAAATTAATGGGAACGGTGGGGCGATTTGCCTGAACATCCGGTAGAATCGGGCACTGTGTCATTAAATTTACCTCATAAGTTGTTTTGATTGCCGTTTTTAAATAAAATTCAATATATGTCACGATAATGTGACGCTAACAAATATCTGTTGATATAAAAAGTTGTTTCAAAAAGCGACACGGAATAGGAGATAAAAACAAAGCCGGAACAAATTCAAAGTAAAATCAGATAAAGTTAAAAAAAAAGAGGCGCAGACCCTGAAAATTGATTTGAACAGGAAATTAATAAAAAGTGAACAAAAAAAAAATTAATAAAAAACGGATAAAAAGAACGTGATTAATAAATACGGATGAAACGAAAGAGAGTGAAAATCAAAAGAAGAGGGGTGAAAACATAAAACCGAGCAGAAAAAAACATACAAAAAAATAAAACCGAGCAGAAAAAAAACATACGAAAAACATACAACCACCTCCATTTTCGGAGTTGGGCGATGCGAAGCAGCGCACAAATTCGAAAATGGAGATTGCTGCAAAAATATAAAGAGAAATAACAAACTGAATTATTTTTGAAAAAAACAAGATGAAAAGCAACAAACATGGTGAAAACAAACAAAAACATAAATCCGAAACCGGAGCTTTCCGCTAAAGATATAATGAGAAATAACGAATCGAACTATAAAAAACAAAAAGAAAAAACAAAATTAATAAGAATGGGTCGAAAGAACAGGATTAATAAAAACAAACAGAAAAAACCGGATTAATAAAAATCAAATAGAAAAAACAAAATTAATAAAAACAAAATAAAAAGAACGAATTAAATAAAAAGATTAAAAAACTTTGGCAGAGCAACGTTGCTCTGCGAAAGTACGAGTATAACAATTGTTTACTTTAGATTTCATCAAGCTTTTCGATCTTGACTTTCTCGACGAAGGGCTTGTTGATTTTTGCGGGCATCCATGCCGGTCTGTTCTTGGGTGCTTCCACGGTTTCTTTCCATGCTTTGAAGATGTGGACTTTCTTGGTTCCTCTCTCTCTGAGCATGATTGTTTCGGGCTTTTTCTTTGTGCCGTTGCCGCGGTTTGCGACTTTTAAGGCTGCCTGTCGGGGTTGCTTGCCGGTAAAGACACCGGTTTCATTTCCGTTTTTGTCTCTTAAAACAAAGTTTCTTGTTTCTGCCATCTAATCACCTTTGCAATATTATATGATATTGCTATGGTTCAATAATTCAAGCTCATATATAAAGTTTATTGCGCAATTGTATCTATTCTCACTGTTTTGACGAAAAATTCTTTGTCATTTCAGAGTCAAGATAATTTTATACTTAGTTACCGAATATATCTTGTTTTTTCGTTTTTTTCGATGCCTCTCGTTACTGTTTCTCGAAAAACAGAAACGCTGAGAAAAGATATGAGTTTCAAGATGAGACTCAACATATGGGGAAATTTTTTTTGTAAAACGGCATCGGCTGAGTACTCGACGAAAAGGCGGTTCGCAGACAGGGTGTTACGCTGATTGTCGATAGACTTTTGAGCACGGAAAGCTTTGAGAAAAGTTTTTAAACCCCTTTCTTTTTTTATGGAATTAAAGACGTTTTATTCACATCGCGCATCACATCAAAACATTTAAAAAGGCAGGGATGTTTTGACACATTATCGTAATTGTATACTTCGTCACGTCTTTGTTTTACAGAATAATTATAAAAGAAATACAATCGGCAGGGAACAGAAATGACAGTGAAATTTGAAGATGTTTTAATTGAATCATTGCCCTATATACGGGAATTTTCAGAATCCGTGATGGTCATTAAAGTCGGCGGCAACGCGATGCTGAATCCTGAAAAAACGACAACGATAATGGAAAGCATCATTCAGGACATCGTTCTTTTGCATTTTGTCGGCATCAATCCGATTATCGTTCACGGCGGCGGCCCCGAAATTACCGAAAAGATGGAAAAGATGGGTAAGCAGCCGAAATTTGTCGGCGGTCTTCGCGTAACGGATGACGACACCCTTGAAATCGCGACCATGGTTCTTGTCGGAAACATCAACACGAAAATGGTTTCTTTAATCAACAAGCACGGCGGAAAAGGCGTTGGCCTCAACGGTCTTGACGCGAACTTGATTATGGCTCACAAAAAGAAAAATCCGAAAATCATCGTTGACGGCAATGAAGAGGACATTGACATCGGCTGGGTCGGCGAAACGGAAATCATTAACCCCCGGCTTCTCAAAATGATGATTGAGAACAATTACATCCCGGTCGTCTCCCCCGTCGCCGTGGATAAAAAAGGCCAAATGCTGAACATCAACGCCGACACGGTTGCCGGCGACATGGCCGCTGCTCTCGGCGCCAAAAAACTGATCATGATGACCGACATCCCCGGCGTTCTTCGCGACGTAAAGGACAAAGAAAGCCGGATTTCCAAAATAACGCTCTCAGAAATTGACGGACTCATAAAAGACGAAGTCATCACAAGCGGCATGATCCCCAAAATCCGCGGCGCAGAGGTTGCCGTTAAAAGCGGCGTCGAAGGCGTTCATATCATCAACGGCAGCACGCCTCATTCATTATTGCTTGAGCTGTTTACGAATACCGGCGTCGGCACAATGATTTATGATGATAAAAGCGAATAATTTTTTTCAATAAATGATTGAAAATAGAATGTTTGAAAATAGAATGTTTGAAAATAGAATGTTTGAAAATAGAATGTTTGAAAATAGAATGTTTGAAAATAGAATGTT
>WRCE01000026.1 GCA_009784005.1 Candidatus Methanimicrococcus labiotermitis | reverse complement strand
CAGGCAGAGCAGGAGCAGGCAGAGCAGGAGCAGGCAGAGCAGGAGCAGGCAGAGCAGGAGCAGGCAGAGCAGGAGCAGGCAGAGCAGGAGCAGGCAGAGCAGGAGCAGGCAGAGCAGGAGCAGTGGTGGCAGCAGCTGTAATGGTGGTAGCAGCAGTGGTGGTAGCAGTGCCACGTTCGCGAAGCGAACGGCTATTACAAAAAAAAGCAGATGCATATAGTTAGTTCTTGATGGCAGGTTGCAGTCAATGCAGGCGGCAGGCAGGTGGCAGGCAGGTAGGTGGCAGGCAGGCAGGTGGCAGACACGGCAGGCAGGTGGCAGACACGGCAGGCAGCAGGCACGACAGGCGGCAGACACGGCAGGCAGCAGGCACGACAGGCGGCAGACACGGCAGGCAGCAGGCACGGCGAATCGGTTGCAGTCGAATTTCTCTTTCTCCTTTTCATATATCAATTTTACAAACAATTTTACAAATCTATTTATGAATCAAAATCCATTCTGAGAAGTATGAAAACGAGCTTACTTTTAGCTTTAATTTTAATCATAACCGCCGCCGCGATAGCTTTCAGCGGCTGCGTTTCCATTCCGGGACTGACGGCGGAGCCGGAATCGGAGAGTCTCAATCATATGTCAGACATTCCTGATCGGTATGAGACGGATATTTTTATTCCGTTGTTTAACGGCGAACCAAAAGTCGTCAGCTCGGGCTCATATTACGTGCTTCCGAAATCGGAAGTAAGGGTTGTTCGTCTTGTCAGCGATACGAATCAAATTCAAATTTTGAAAGAGACAGGTCTTTTGGCGTTTGGCGAAGGAGAAATCAAGGACGTTTACTTCTTGTCGGCGGAAAACTTTTCAATGACACCCGAAGGTGTCAAAGCGCTTGAAACGGATCCTGTTTGGATGGACCTGAACTATACCGTCAAACACACAAACAGAGTGTCCTCAGTCATTTTGGAAGAAAACTTTTCGGGACTTATCTTTTACACTTACACGCCGAGATCAAACAACGGCAGAATTCTTGTCAATGACGGGGCGGAGGCTGTACAAATCATATTGCCGGCAAATACGACCACCGGAAACAGAGTTTTGGGAACGGCGTCACCCGCGCCCGACATCACAGAAACGGCTGAAAACGGCGAAAAAATAATGAAGTGGAACAGGCCTGTCACCGCCGTTGCCGTGAAATATTATAATGAAAACGCGCCGTTATACGTCCTCATCGGATTTTCATTCTTGGGCGGCGCAATCGCTGCCGTTTTGGCGTGGAACAGGTTTCAAATCAAACGGTTGCGTAAAATAACGAAATTTACCGACCCGGATGAAGAAGAAGGCTTCCGAAAACAGAATCAATATTGAGTGTCGAGCGGTTCAAAAAGGTTAATATTGGGTGTCGAGCGGTTCAAAAAGACTCACTAAAAAGACTCATCAAAAAAGTTCATCAAAAAACCTCATCAAAAAACTTCATCAAAAAGGTTCAATATCAGGAGTTTAATTATGACAGACAACTCGCCTCTTCTCGATTTTCAAAACATTTCTGTGATGAAAGACGATAAGTTGATTTTGGATAACATTTCCCTGACGGTTGGCGCCGACGAACACATCGCGATTATCGGGCCGAACGGTTCGGGCAAATCCTCTTTGATTAAGGTGATGACGCGGGAATATTATCCGATTGACGCGCCCGGTCTTCAAGTGAAAATCATGGGCGAAGAGATTTGGAATATTTTCGACCTTCGCAAACAGATGGGTATTGTGACGACCGACCTTCAAAACACATGTCTGCGCGACATCACCGTTCTTGAGACGGTTTTGTCCGGTTTTTTCTCAAGCATCGGCATTTATGATTTTTTCGGCGTGACGGCTGAAATGGAAGCGACAGCCTTTGAGGTTTTAAAATTCTTGGGCATTTCTCATTTGGCAGACAAGAAGATGACAAAAATATCAACAGGCGAAGCCCGAAAAGCGTTGATTGCCAGAGCGCTTGTTCATGACCCGAAAGCGCTTGTTCTGGACGAGCCGACCAACAGTTTGGACATGAAATCTGTTTTTTCTTTCAGAAAAACAATCAGTTCCATCGCCCGTGCCGGCAAAAACATCATTCTCACGACACACGATTTATCGGACATCATCCCCGAAATCTCCCGCGTCATTTTGATTAAAGACGGCAAAATCTTCGCCGACGGTAAAAAAGAAGACATGCTGACAAACGAAAACCTGACGGCGCTTTTCGGTGTTCCCGTCACGGTTCAAAAGCACGGCGAATACTACGCGGCCTTTTGCTGATTTTTGTTGATTTTTACTGATTTTAATTCATTTTTTCCCGTCCGTGCAATCAAAAGACGTCAGTGTCAACGAAAGTGTGTCAATGACAGCGGATAGGATAAGAATGAAAGCAGGTAGGATAAGAATGAAAGCGGGTAGGATTGAAGCGAAAACAGCAAGATAAAAAAATAAAAAAGAAAACGGAGGAATAAAAAAGAGAATCCGTTTCAGAACAGAAAATGGATTCATTGAACTTGTGTTGTCAGATATTTAATGTGGGTAAATATTTTTGGAAACATATTTCGTTTTTTACGGAGTGTTTTTAGAGGCGTGATTCGTTTTGCTTCTTTTTTCAATGTATGGCTTATTGAATTGTATCAGAATTAAACAGAGAACTCAAATGAAAAACAATTTAATTTGAGTTAATCTTTAAACTGCTACAATCCTATATATACCTTTCCTTTTTTTTTAAAGCAGGTTGCTGGATTCGTTTCTTTGAAAAATGTTACCAATCGAGTATTTGAATTATCATAAAAATCAAATTAATTTGTTGTGTTTTAAAACAATTATTTTTTAAAAACAACCGGCGTTTATATAAAAGCGGCCGATTAAAAATCAAGCCTTTGGTCAAATTCATATCAATTAAAAAAATAAAATAAAGAACGGCTTGACGGAAAGAATAAAACAAGAATGAAGAGAGAGAATCGTCGGCGATTGATTTATTTCTCGGCCGTTGTCGCCGCGATCAAACACAAAAATAATAAATCAGCGGGAAACAATTTTCCCGCTTTCATTAAATGTTTTTTCTTCAGCCAGCAGGCCTTTTAAAACGTTGGCCACCGAATCGGCCGGCACCAAAATTTGTTTCATCGTGTCGCGGTCGCGAATGGTGACCGTTTGTTTTTCAACCGTCTCGAAATCAATTGTGACGGAATACGGAATACCGATTTCATCATTTCTTCGATAGCGTTTGCCGATGGTGCCGGATTCGTCATAATCCGCCATAATGCCGGCGGCAACGATGTCTTTGAAAAGTTTCTTGGCGGCAGCCGTGAGCTCGGGTTTGCCCATCAGCGGGTGAACAGCGGCTTGATACGGCGCAACGGTGTTTTTGAATCGCATGACGATACGGTTTTCTTCGTTTTCGTCGGTGCCCGTGTTGGCGTCTGCGCCGCCACCAATATCAGCAGCTTTGCCCGCTATTTCTTCTTCGTCATACGCGTGTTCCATGACACAATAGGTGATTCTGTCAATACCGTAAGACGGTTCGATCACGTGCGGTACGACCGTTCTGCCCGAAATTTTTATGTTTTCTTCGCCGAAAGCGACCAAGTTTTTCGGCACTTTAACCGTTTCACCATCGGCGGTCACGGTTATTTCATCGCCGGCGGATTTGATTTCATCGGCGCTTAATTGTTTTAACGCATCGCCGACGGCTTTCGCTTTTCCCTTGAAGAGGGGGCCGAGTTTTCCCATATCGGGTTTAACGACAAAACGGTTTTCATAAATCGGCTCGGGGTATTCGATGTAAACGGAAAGTTCTGTTTTGCTTTGCTTGGCGTGAGCGGTCAAGTCATAATCCGTTCGGTCGGCAATACCGACAACTTCCACCCACCCGAAACGGTCCGTCTTCACTTCGGCGTCCCAGCAGTCCATCGCGTAGTGCGCCATTTCATCGCAAAGATGCTGGCGGAAGCGCAGGTCCTTGGGGTTAATACCGGCGCGGACCAAGAAGTCGTTTGTCAAAGCGACGCAATAAGCCAAAAACTCATGGGCGATGATTCCGCCGGCAACGGCGTCGCCGACTGTTTTTCTGATCATTTCGCCGTTTTCCTTCGTTTGTTCGGCTTGCGGGTAAAGCGTGAGTTCGGTGTCCTTGTATTTGTCAAAATTCGGATGCGTTTTCATCTCGGGGTCAACAAAAATTTCGCATTCTGCCTGCGTGAATTCGCGAAGTCTTAAAACGCCTTGGCGGGGTGAAATTTCATTTCGGTAGGATTTACCGATTTGAATTGCCCCAAACGGCAGCTTTTCGCGGTAAAAGCGGGACAGGCGCTGGAAGTCAACAAACATGCCCTGCGCCGTTTCCGGTCTCAAGTACCCTTGGCGGCCCGTTCCGGGACCGATTTTGGTTTGGAACATCAGATTGAATTCAAAAGATTTTCCGAGGTTGCCGCCGCATTCGGGACAAACGATGCCGTGCTTTTCAATCATATCATCAAGCTGATTCGTATTCAGCGCGCCGACGCCTTCAATGCCGAGCGCTTCAATCAGGTGGTCGGCACGAAACGATTGGTCGCAGCCGGTACATTCCGTCAGCGGGTCGGAAAAACCGCCGACGTGGCCGGAAGCGATGAAAATGTCTTCAACACCGATGGTCGGCACTTCGATTTCCATATATCCTTCGTTTAAAACGTAAAAGCTGCGCCAAAGGTTTTCGACCTTTCTTTTCACGGTACAGCCTAAGGGCCCGTAATCAAAAAAACCGGCAGCGCCGCCGTAAAGCTCAAACGAATTCCACAAAAAACCGCGGCGTTTGGCAAGTTCCATCACTTTATCATATTTATCCATTCAATGAGCCTCATATTGTTATTGGAAGTTGAAATTTGGAAGTTGAAATTTGGAAGTTGAAAATTAAAAATTAAAAATTTTGAAAAATCCGAATTTTCAAATCATCTGTTTTTAATTTATTCATTTTGGTACGGGAATGAATTGAAAGAATTTAAAATTTTACTTAAACGCCGATTCCGGTTTGTTTAGGTTCTCAGTCAACGCCAAGCGCCTTAAAAACAACCTCTTGTGCTGTTGCATAGTATATCAAGTTAAATGCTCCGCGAGTCTTAATTTTATTGTGTCTGACAGCATACCTATACATTCCACGATTAGCTAAAAATTAGCTAAAGATTAGCTAAAGATTAGCTAAAAATTAGCTAAATGTTGTATTAAGTTAAACCTTTTAGTCAATCAGAAAATCTTGTACTAATAGGGATTTAACACTTTTAATGACTAAAATAATTGACTACGAATTGACTTGTGATTAACTAAAACCATTTCACCATTCTTTTTTTATCTAATACCCGTGTTAGTTAGTAATCGTTGATCAGAAGCCTTGTATTTAGCAGATTTTCGCCTTCAAATGCACTATGTTTGGATAAATGCTTGTTATTCGTTGTTTTTAACCAACGCCCACGACCCTGTCCGACGATTTCCATTCGTACGTTCAATAATTCTCTCTCTTTTCATTGACATAAGGTAATTTCTAATTTTGTCCTCTTTTTGTTTTTCATCAAGAACGTCGGGCAATTTGTCGCCAAGCAGAATGAAAAAATCTTTTTTCGTACCGTTATCCCATTTTTCCAAATAGTCGATTATCATTTGCTTATAATATTGGTCGTTTTGCCCCTTGTTCTTGATATATTGGGCTTTTTCATCGATGATATTTGCTATTGTTGCCGAAACATAAACGTTCGGTACCTTTCCTTCAATAAACTTAGATTTTTTAAGCGATTGGTACTGACCTTTTTCGAGAGGCAATTTTTTTTGAACGCGGTCAAGGAAGAATACTGTTTCAAGCGCGAGATCATCGCGTCTAAACAGTAACCGTGTATAGTTTTTTTCTAACTCCTTACCATAAACTGTCACCGTGACTTTTTGTGGCCTACTCAAATCATAATCCGGTAATGGGAAGTAGCGGTCGCGTTGGATGTTGAACACCATGCGGATTCCCATCTGAGCTGTATCAATCATATTGAATTTCGCCATAGCGTCAGCAAGCAGTTGATTGCGGTAGTAGGGTGCAGCATATCCCGGTTTCAACACTTCACGGATGTCGCCCGGAATAAAGTTGCCCGGATTAGAGATGACGACCTTATCCTCAAATTCATCGAGGTAAATCCGACCTCCAATGGTATAGTCCTGATGAGCGATGCAGTTGTTCAACAATTCTCGAAGCAGGCTTGCATCATACTGCTGTATTTCGACCGGAAACAGCGTGGTTTGATTCGGCATATAACGGTAAACTAAGTTGCGGATTTTGGAATAAGCTTTATCAACGACCACGATAAATGGAATATTAAACTCCACGTGGTCTTTGTCCCTATCGTTTGAGCCGTAGAGCCGCCACATCACACGGGCAGACGTATCCAATAAGTTATCATGATCAGGATTGCCGAGAAGAATCATCGCCGCATTCGTCAGTTTGCCATCCACGATAAGCTTGATTTTCGTCAGGAACTCTTCATCGCTCATCTTGTCAATTTCTGTACTGATATGATCACGGTTTTGCTTTTTCTTGTAATTATCACGGGCAACTTGGATAGCGTCTTTGTCTAAATGCAAAACGTTTGACCCTTCAATCACTTGCTTCGACCAGTCGTGCCGTACTTGTCCGCGCAGACGGTCAAGCTCTTCCATTGAAAGAGGTCCGAGTGATTCGCCCGCGCGTCCATAAAAATGACCTATCCACGCAGTCGGCATTGCGGTGACTGCAGCCGGTATCTTGAACATAATCACACGTTTGCCGTTATCGTCGACCTCAAAGATATCAATAAAAGTTATTCCGCCCGTGGTGTCTTGAGCGATCTCTTGTTTCAGTGTTTCCAAACCGCGCGTGTCGCGGTAGTTTGTACCGACAATACCCCTTTTGTCATTGACTCCGAACACAAGCCAACCGTGCTGTAAGCCCTTCAGATTTGCTTCGTTGCTGATGGCCGAAAAATACTCCCCGATATCATTTAACTTGAAATTAGTATTCGCTTGCTTGAACTCAACGACCTCATCCTCCCAATTACGAATAAGCCTGCTAAGGGTTTGAAGCAGTTCCTCATTCTTTTCATGGTCAAAGTCAGTCATATTCGTTCATCCCTCATATTATTCCGGAACTTTAATCGTTAAACTTTCCATCTAATCCCTTCGTTTTTTACAAGCAAACTGAAATCATTGTATGGCATATTTGCAATTTCAACGGCTTTAGCAAAACCGATTTTACTTTTCTTTAACATTTTTAAAGCACAACTGACTCTGTTTTTTTTCAATTGTTCCCATTTAATTGCCTCAGAAATGGTATTGGGATATGTAACGTATATGAAAGTCAGTAATTCATCTTCACTTAAATCATTTAAAAACGACTTATAATCCGCCAAAACATCTAATAATTCTTTCTTGGGATGTAATCGTTCATAGAGTTCAACGCCTAAACCCGTCAAAGAGAATTGATTACCGCTGTGTTGAACTAAGTCCAATTTAATCAGGTCTTCTAATAAATCATCTGCACGTTCACTATAGGGACCACAAAGATGCGGTTCAAAATTCAATAAATCGGCATAGTCTTCAAAAACATTTGACAATAAAAAAAGAAGCTTTTGCAATTTCGTTTTACTTCTTATGGGTACATTATCCAATACGCCTAACGAATAAAGAATTATTTTTTCTTCATCTTCCAATTTACTATAATACTTAAGGAGGGTTTCTTCCTTTGATAATGCGCTTAACATACTCATTTCAACTACTAATATGAGTCAAACAATGTTTAAAAGACATTGTATTGTTTTGTGAAAGTATTGAATTTTATTTAATTTTGGTCTGTATGGTCTGAGTTCGCTCGATTCGTTCACTTCCTCAATATTCCTTCAATCATTTGATTTAATTTTTCGTTTATTAATTATTCAATCGGTACGGAATTGAAAGAATTAAAAATTTTACAAGCAAAATACCGATTCCGTTTGTTTCAAAATAATGCCGATTGTTATTTCTCTTTATATTTTTGCAGCAATCTCCATTTTCAGATTTGTGCGCTGCTTCGCATCGCCCAACTCCGAAAATGAAGGTGGTTATATGTTTTTGGTTTTTTTCATTTTTTTGGTTTAGCTCGATTTTCGGAAAATCGCCCATTTCCTTCTATATAAAGTTATCGCCGTCTATCGCCAAAATTCAAACATTTTTTTCAGCGTTGTGGTGCAGACAAGAAATTTAAAACAGAATTGGCAGACATTTGAATTTTGCGGGAGATGAGAGATGTGTGGCGTAAGAACGTTTCAGACGCAGGGGGCGATAAAATCAGACATTTTTGTATATTCGTCATACAATTTATATTCTTTCTCTAATGTTATCTTATTCTTTATTATTTATTTTCAATCAAATATCATTAGCTTATCTATTTTCATCAAAAAACACAAAGTTATAATATGAGTATAATAGATTTTTAATTGTGTTTTTATCAAGGTCGAACAGCGCGCATAGTGTGTCGCCGAATGGTGATTTTGGTGAAAATATGAAATTATACACAAGCAAAACGCAGTGGTTATTAAATGGAGGTCCTAAAATTCTAATAAAAAAAATCTTATCAGCCGCGCTGATAGTGATGATGGTACTGGCAACCGTGCCGTCATTCGCGTTGGCGGCAAACGGCGATGTGCAAAACATCGTAAACAAGGAAGTCCCTGTGTCGTGGGCGCGTTCGTTGAACGCGGAAAACGCCATAGCGGTCAACGATTTGAACAACTTTGCTCTTGCACAAATTTACACAACACCGAATGTGAATATGATGACGAACTGGACCCTTTTGAATGCGATAGACGCAAACATTTGGGGCGAAGACGCGGACGGCAACGATTTGGTATGGGACGGCAGAAATGAGGCATATCATTATACAGACATACATCTGCACGGAACATACACCAATTACCCGACCGCAACGATTTTGGGTGAAGGCACCACCCGTTTCCAAGGCATTTTTGATTTAAACGACATCCTTGACGATGTCCCGACAGGCACCGAGATTTTTAATTTGAAAATCGGTCTTGACCCTTACATGACCGGCAAGAACCAAATCGCTCTGAACGATCAGATGTTTGTGTTCCTGTATCCGGCGGATGTAACGCTTGATGATGAAAACTTTATGGACTATTATGTGTTCGGCGCAGGTTTCCAGTGGATTAATCAATGGGTTCCCGAGGAAGCTGCCGGAACAGTGACATTTAACGGCAAAGACCTCGTCCGCACTTTCCGCGACTTCGCTTATTACGAAGGCGGATTTGAAGAAGCGGCGGCATATACAAACTATGGCGGCAGGCTTACTGAACTGGGTTACAACGGCTGGGAAGGAAATGAAGCCGGCTGGTTCGGTCACGGTGTCAGCTACCGTCTTTTTGAAGATCTTGAAAACAGCCGGCTCACCGGCATTGACCATCTTTACGTTTCAGATGGTTTATTCTTCCACAGCTTTGATGAACAGCTTGTGGTCGATTTGAATCAGTATGGCGATGACCTTCCGACAGACTGGATTATTGATGTCTTTGCGGTCAACACCGACGCGGTCGGCGGCCTGTCAAAACTCAAGGTCTTTGCGAATTATGACCAAGAAACCTTCGGCTCTAACGGTGCATTCTACGTCAAAAAAATGGTTCAGGCCGAAGATATTCAAGCAAAAGATATTCAAGCAAAAGATATTCAAGCAAAAGATGTTCAAGCAAAAGATGTTCAAGCAAAAGCCGGCTACAAAAGCGGCGCAGGTTTTGTTTTCGACGCTTGGACAGGAATAACAAGCAGCGGTCAGCCGGCAGGCGAATTTTTGGGCCGCAGAGCAACAGACGCCGCAGGCATTGCGGCTTGGGACATTCAGGGATTGTCTTCCAAAAACGTACCGTTCGTCTATCTTTTTGAAGTCGGCATCGGTTCAGAAGAAGACGGTGTAATCGTCATCACAAAAAGCATCGTTGATGAATATGTGTTCGGCGCAGGCAATCCGGGAGGATACATCAGCGTTCCTGTTCTCAACGAATTGCCCGACAATTTTGAAGACAATTTATTCTACAACGACCTCGGCCGCGGCAGTCTCATCATCGGTAAAGCGATGGGCGAGAAGTACAGCGTCAAAGGTTCCATCACCGGCGGCTATCTTTATGCCGACGAAATCAATGGCGTTATCCCCGCCGCGAAGAACGGCAAGCTGGGCCATACTGATTATCGGCACAGCCTTTCCGGAAAGCTCGGCGAAAACGGCGGCAATTGGTTCCAATTCAACGAATTCACAGGAACCGGCGGCACGTTCTTGCTCGTACAAGGCGACAAATTAAACGTTGTCGGCGAATACACAATCACATCTGACGGCGGCGGCTGGTTCACCATTCAGATGTCCGACGCGCTTGCGGCGCAGGGCGCGAGAGTATCCATCTCCAATACAATTCTGGCGGCGAAGAACACCAACGACAAAGCCTACAACAAAAACAACATTTGGACGACATCTCCCGGCCAGCAGCAGTTCTCAGGCAGCGGCAACTCATTCCGTATTTACGCGCCGTGGGTTGACGTGTCTCAGACTGTTTACGTCTATCTTCACCTTGACGGCCTTTCAGGCTACAAAGGCACCAACGGCGAAGGCCCCGGCAAAACTTTCACGGTCAACGTGAAGGGCCCAAGCTTCCCCGGCGGACAGGATTTCCAAGTTCCGATGAACGGTTTCATTGAACTTCCAAACCTCCTCACCGGCGCATATGTCATCAAAGAAACCGAGAAGGGATACATCCCCACTTACTTCGTCAACGGAAAAGAGGTCAAGACCGGCGGTTTTGTCACCGTCACGGTTAAGGCGGACAAACTCACGGAAGTCGACCTGAAAAACACGCCCGGTGAAGAAGAAGATGTCGGCTCCGCCATCGCTTTCATGAAGATGGCCGAAACCGAGAAGGGATACGCCCCCGGACCGCAGTTTAAGTTCAACATCTACACAGAAATTGACGCTGACGGCGCTCCTGTTTTGAGCTCGTTTGCGGCGTCTGTTGAAACGGACAGCGACGGCATCGCGTTCTTTGAAAGCGACGAATGTGACGCAGGCACTGTTTTCTATGTTTTTGAAGAATTGACCGGAACGCAGAGCGTCATTTACGTCTTCGGCGCGCAAGGCGCATACCTTGAACTCGTGTCTGTCGCCGTTGAAGATATCGGTTTCGACTTCGACAACTTGGCTGTGTTTTACAACGATTTCGCTTCAGGCGCGCTTGATGTGACTTTGTCCGGCGGTTTATCGGAAGTGTATTTCACTGAGTACCATGACCTCATCTTCAAAACGGGAAAAAGCAGCAACACGCTGGTCAGTTGGGTCGGTTACGGCGCCAACGCCTCTCCCCTGCCTGACGGATTTACGGGTTATTTCTTAAACAACGGCATGACCTACTTTGAAATTGACACGGCGGCTTTACGCGCTCTTGAAGACGGCGCAAACATCGGAATCGCGCTGTCAAACAAGCCCGGCGGAAATACAATCAACGACAGATGGAACAGCCCTGTCGGTCACGACTACAACTTAAAAATCGTTGATGATAAGCTCGTGGTCACCTGTGACTTCAAGAACGGTTCCTTCGGCGTTTTAATATCCGACACGGCATGGGCGCCCGGTTATAACCCCACCGCCGACATAAAGCACAACAACGTATCCGAATATGATTTACCGGCGGAAGACGTCATTTACTTCTTCTTCCACTCGGGCGGCGCCGAATGGTACGTTCAGCCCCTTGAAGTCATCGGCTGCGAATTGATCAATAGAGACGGCCCCTTCACAAGACCGTATACCGGCGGCATGGATGTCTTTGACATCATCGTAACCGTTACAAACGCGGACGACGAAGTTGTCTATGCGGCCCCCCTCGGCCTCGTCGAAGGCCTGAAGGCCGGCGAATACACCGTCGAAATCACATTAAACGGTGTCCTTCTCAGCACGAAACCCGCAACCGTCGCACCGGGCGAAACAACAGAACTCGATTTCGGCCAACAGGTCATTCCGGGACTGATTCGCACCGGCGCTCCGGTGATAATTTGTGACAGATGCAATCCGTGAACGACGTTTAAAATAGCTTTCTGAATAGCTTTCTGAGCAGTTGAATTTTCAGAACAGCTTTCAGAACAGCTTTCAAATGGCTGTTCTGAACAACTCCTCGAACAACTTTCCATAAAGTGAGGATTATGATTTCCTCACTTTTCTTTTTTTAATTCTTCAGCGACTTATTTTTAATTTTTTTCAAAGAAACTTTTTTACGGCACAGCGAAAGCTGAACGGTTTTTGAAATTATTTAAAAATCGGAAAAAACATTTGAAGAGAGTAAACGAAAAGAGGGAAAAGAGACAAAACAGATGATAAACAAACAAAAATCATATAACCACCTCCTTTTTCGGAGTTGGGCGATGCGAAGCAGCGCACAAATCCGAAAATGGAGATTTCTGCCAAAAAAAACAAGAAATGACAAACATTATTTTTTTTGAAAAACAAGATAAAAAGAGTGAAAAGAGAAAGAGAAGCAAGATAAAAAGAGTGAATAGAGAAAGAGAAGCAAGATAAAAAGAGTGAATAGAGAAAGAGAAACAAGATAAAAAGAGTGAAAAGAGAAATAATTGAAAAGAGCGGAAATATTTAAGAAAAAGAAGACGGGATGCCGCCGGCATCCCAAAAACGCAAGTTTCCATCAAGCTTTGATTTTCATCAGTCGATCTTAAAGGCTTCTTCCACCGTAAATCCGCCGTGGACAATGGCGTTGATTCTTTTGATCGTTCTTGTCGGGTCATCGGATTGGAAGACGTTTCTGCCGATTGCGACGCCTTTGCCGCCGGCTTCAAGTGAACCGGCGATCATTTCAAGCAAGTCTAATTCGGATTCCATGTGCGGGCCGCCGGCAATGATGACCGGAATCGGGCAGCCTTTGACGACTTCTTTAAAAGAATCAATGTCGCCGGTATAGTTTGTCTTCACGATGTCCGCGCCAAGTTCGGCGCCCAGACGCGCGGCGTGCGCGACAACGTCTTTACCGTATTCGTTTGTGATTTTCGGGCCGCGCGGGTAAACCATCGCCAAAAGCGGCATGCCCCACTCATCGCATTTTTGAGCGACGCGGCCGAATCCCGCGAGCATTTCGGGCTCGTCTTCCGCGCCGACATTGACGTGAATTGAGATGGCGTCGGCGCCAACCTTAATAGCTTCTTCAACGGCCGTGACCAAAACCTTGTGGTTGGAATTGGGGCCCAGCGCCGTGGAAGCGGAAAGGTGGATAATCAAACCAACGTCATTGCCGTATTTTCTGTGGCCGTGCTTAACCATGCCCATATGGACGAGAACCGCGTTTGCGCCGCCGAGAGCGACTTTGTTGATCGCGTCGGGCAGGTTGGTCAGTCCCGGAATCGGGCCGACGCCGACACCGTGGTCCATTGGAACAATAATTGTCCGTCCGGTATCTCTTTTGACAAAACGTTCCATACGAATTGCTTTTCCGATCATGCTCATAATAAAAAATCCTTTTTTGTTAATACCTTAATATATACCTTAATTTTACCTTGATAATACCCTGATAATACCTTGATAATACCTTGATAATACCTTAATACCTAATAATAGATTCAATCTGTTTTTAAATAACCTGTTTACTAAATAACGTTTCTGTTTGCTTTCGTTTGCCTTTGCTTGCCTTCGCTTGTTTTTGTTTGCTTTCGCTTGTTTGCTTTCGCTTGTTTGCTTTCGCTTGTTTGCTTTCGCTTGTTTGCTTTCGCTTGTTTGCTTTCGTTTGCCTTTGCTTTCGTTATCTTTGCTTGCCTTCGTTCGCCCGCCTTATTCTATTTTATAAGCGTCCGCCGCCGAAAATCCGCCGTGGACAACGGCGCTGATTCTTTTGATTGTTCGTGTCGGGTCTTCGGATTGGAAAACGTTTCTGCCGATTGCGGCGCCTTTGCCGCCGGCTTCAAGCGAATCGGCAACCATTTCCAGCAAACCCAATTCGGAATCCATGTGCGGGCCGCCGGCAATAATGACCGGAATCGGGCAGCCTTTGACGACTTCTTTAAAGGAATCAATGTCGCCGGTATAATTTGTCTTTACGATGTCCGCGCCAAGTTCGGCGCCCAGACGCGCGGCGTGCGCGACAACGTCTTTACCGTATTCGTTTGTGATTTTCGGGCCGCGCGGGTAAACCATCGCCAAGAGCGGCATGCCCCATTCATCGCATTTTTGAGCGACGCGTCCGAATCCTTCAAGCATTTCGGGTTCGTCTTCCGCGCCGACATTCACATGAATTGAAACAGCGTCGGCGCCAACTTTTATGGCTTCTTCAACGGTTGTTACCAATACTTTGTGATTGGAATTCGGTCCAAGCGAGGTGGAAGCGGAAAGGTGGATAATCAAACCGACATCACTGCCGTATTTTCGGTGACCGTGTTTTGCCAGCCCCATATGGCCGAGAACCGCGTTTGCGCCGCCGAGAGCGGCTTTGTTGACAGCGTCAGGCATGTTGGTCAGCCCCGGAATCGGGCCGGCGCCGACACCGTGGTCCATTGGAACAATAATCGTCCTGCCGGTATCCCTTTTGACGAAACGTTCCATACGAATTGCTTTTCCAATCATCCTCATAATAAAAAATCCTTTTCTGTTTACATTTTTGCAATAAATGATAACGATATTAATGAATCGGTTTCTATTTAAAGCTTTTAAGAAAGGTAAATTTGAAGATTGGAATAAAGAAATCGGTTCCTTTTGATTTTTTTGTTTTTTGTTTTTCCGGTTTTTAGTTTTCGATTACCTTTGTTTCCATTCGACTTCCTTTTGCTTTTTATTTTTAGTTTTTAGTTTTTGGTTACCTTTGTTTCCATTCGATTTCTTTTGTTTCCATTCGACTTCCTTCTTTTTTCAAAAATAATAATGTTAGTTATTTCTCGTTATTTTTTGGTAGTAATCTCCATTTTCGTATTTGTGCGCTGCTTCGCATCGCCCAACTCCGAAAATGGAGGTGGTTATATGTTTTTTGTTTGTTATCATCTTGTTTTTATGTTTTTCCGGGTTTTTGTGTTTTGATTACCTTTGTTTCATTCGATTTCTTTTGTTTCATTCGATTTCCTTTTGCTTCCTTTTAACAGCCGCAGCCATACGGTTTGAGGTTATTTTAAGACATCGGATCAGGTCTGTAACTATATATGTCTCTTCGATACGTTTTATTATTTCAGGGGTGTAAAATGAAAAATTAAACGCTATTAGGAGCAGTTGTAAACCTGATTAAAATGACAGATATGTTAACGTTACCAAAAGCTTAATATGAAAACATAGAATTAGGGATTTGTCATTATTATTAGGTACGAAAAACGAAAAAAAGTACTGAAAATAAGCAGCGTAGGGTAGAAATCAAGAGCGAATAACGCTAATTTTCGCTTTTCCTTTTGATTCTCTTTTCCGATGCTTAAATATAAAAATTTTGTTTGCAAGATCGGTGACTTTTGGTTACCGACTTTTGCCATAAATTATATATAAACTATATATTAACTGTATATCAACTGTATGATAACTGTATATTAACTATATATGAACCAATAAAACGAACCAAAAACGATCTGTCTGATTACCATTTATTAACAGTTTAGAGGTTACTACAATGAAAGAAATTAGAATCCACGGGCGCGGCGGACAAGGTTCCGTTACGGCTGCCGAACTTCTTTCCATTGCCGCTTTCGCAGACGGCAAATTCAGTCAGGCTTTTCCGGCCTTTGGCGTGGAAAGACGCGGCGCTCCCGTTCAAGCCTTCATGCGTCTCAACGAGACGCCGATTCGTGTCAGAAGTCAAATTTATGAACCTGATTACGTGATCGTCCAAGACCCGACCCTCGTTGATGTCGTCAACGTGACCAGCGGCTTGAAAGAAACAGGCGCGCTCATTATCAACACAAAAGAATCATCGGCCACTTTCAGAAGTTTAAAGAATCTGAACACAAAGGCCAAAATCATGACCGTCGACGCGACCAAGATTGCGATGGACATCACCGGCGTTCCGATCGTGAACACCGTTTTGCTCGGCGCGTTCGCGGCTGCCACAGGCGAAGTGGGTGTCGAATCCATTCAAAAAGCCGTCAAAGAAAGATTTGCCGGACCCGTCGGCGAAAAGAACGCCGAAGCAATCCGCATTGCCTACGAGTTTGTTAAAAAGGAGATGAACGCATGAAAATAACACTTGGCTCCGTGTGCCAACCCGGCACGGCAATGGAAAACAAAACCGGCGGCTGGAGAACATTCATGCCGGTCTTTGACTATGACAAATGCACCCGCTGCGAAATCTGCGAAACCGTTTGTCCCGACATGTGCGTCTATCCTGACCCCGCAACGGAAAACGACAAAGGAAAGTGCTTGTACAAAGCCAATTACGATTATTGCAAAGGATGCGGCATTTGCGCGAACGAATGCCCCAGAGACGCCATCACAATGATTTTGGAGGCGAAATAATGGCGGTCAATTTAAACGACAAATCCAAAATGACTGTCGTGGAAGGCTCATACGCCACCGCGCACGCTGTGAAAGTTTCCCGCCCGCACGTCATTTCCGCATACCCGATCACACCGCAGACCCACATCGTGCAGGACCTGTCCCAATTCATGGCCAACGGCGAAATCCCCGGCTGTGAATATATTAACGTGGAATCAGAATTCTCCGCAATCTCTGCGCTTATCGGCGCGTCCGCAACAGGCGCCCGAACCTATTCCGCAACGACCTCTCAGGGTCTCTTTTTGATGCACGAAGCCCTTCTCAACACGTCAGGCATGAGACTTCCGATTGTGATGACAGTCGTCAACCGTGCCGCCGGCGCTCCGATTAACATCTGGAACGACCAGCAAGACTCGATTGCTCAAAGAGACACAGGCTGGATTCAGCTCTACGCCGAAGACACGCAGGAAGCCGCCGACATGGTTCTTCAGGCCTTTAAGATTGCCGAAGACAAAGACGTCTTTTTGCCGGTCATGGTTTGTATGGATGGTTTCGTTTTGTCTCACGTTTATGAACCGGTCGTCTTGATGGACCAAAAGGAAGCGGACGAGTTTTTGCCGCCGTTTAAACCCGATGTCTGTCTGGACCCGAAAAAACCCGTGTCATACGGCACGCTCGGCGACCCCTCCGTTTACACGGAATTCCGTTTCTTGCAGGAACGCGCCATGCAAAATGCGCTCCCCCTCATTGAAAAGGCAGCCGACGACTTTAAGAAAATCACCGGCAGATATTACGGCGGTTTGATTGAAGGCTACGAACTCGATGACGCCGACGTTGTCATTGTGACGTTTGGTTCAATCATCGGCACAATCAAAGACGTTGTTGACGAATACCGCGCAAACGGCGAGAAAATCGGCATTTTGAAAGTGCGTGCTTTCCGTCCTTTCCCGATGGAAGCTATCGCGAATGGTTTGAAGAACGCCAAAGCGATTGTCGTTGTTGAAAAAGACATTTCTATCGGCAGAAACGAAGGCGCTTTGTTCACTGAAATCAAAGCCGGCTTCTACAACACGCCGATGAGAACCCCGATTGTCGGCTACATGGTCGGCCACGGCGGCCGCGACATTCGCCCGATGCATATCAAAAAGATCGTCGAGGCAACGAAAGAGGTCGCAAAAACAGGAAAGATTGTTGTTGAATCTCAGTTCAACGACGTGAAGGAGGAATTGTTGTGAGCAACAATCAACCATTTAATTTATTGACGCCCGGCCACAACGGCTGTGCCGGATGCTGTGACTCATTGGCAGCGAAATACGTTTTGATGGCTGTCGGTCCCGACTGTATTGTCGTGAACCCGACGGGCTGTTTAGAAGTTATGACCACCCCGTTCCCGAAAACCGCGTGGAACGTGCCGTGGATTCACTCACTTTTCGAAAACGGCGGCGCTGTCGCTTCAGGTATTGAAGCCGCGCTTAAAGCATTGGGACGCAAAGGCAACACCAAAGTTCTCGGTATCGGCGGCGACGGTTCTACAATGGACATCGGTATCGGCGCTTTGTCGGGCACTTTTGAACGCAATGATGACATCACTTACATTTGTATTGACAATGAAGCATACATGAACACGGGTGTTCAGCGCAGCAGCGGTACGCCCCGCGGCGCTTCAACCAGTACAAGCCCGGCAGGAACTGTGTCTTTTGGTAACAACACCAACAAAAAGGACATGCCCGCCATCATGGTCGCTCACGGCTCCCCGTATGTGGCAACCACATCCATCGGATACGCCAACGACATGATCAAAAAAGTCAAAAAAGCGGCCGACATCACCGGCTCCACCTACATCCACTCTCACGCGCCCTGCCCGACCGGCTGGGGATTCGACTCGTCAAAGACGATTGAAATCGCGAAGTTGGCTGTGGATTGCTGCCTCTGGCCCCTTTATGAAATTGAAAACGGCGAAGTGACTTCCGTTAAGAAAATCAGAAACCCGAAACCGGTCGAAGAATACTTAAAGGCCCAATCCCGTTTCAAACACCTTTTCAAGATGGAAGGCGGCGACAAAGAAATCGAAGCGATTCAGAAGTCTGCCGACAAAAACATCGCTAAATACGGACTTGACAAGTAA
This sequence comes from Candidatus Methanimicrococcus labiotermitis, assembly GCA_009784005.1. Classification (GTDB taxonomy): domain Archaea; phylum Halobacteriota; class Methanosarcinia; order Methanosarcinales; family Methanosarcinaceae; genus Methanimicrococcus; species Methanimicrococcus labiotermitis. The sequence continues at coordinate 3,732 of WRCE01000026.1, read as the reverse complement.
GATTACTTGTCATTTTCCTTTCTTTTTTTCTTTTTTTTCGGGCAAAAGTCCGGGTTAGTTATCGGTGAGCTGCTGCTCTTGATTATAGGTATTTCGAATCTTCAGATTTGGAAAAAATGATGATGTCACTGCCGATAATTTGCCACTACATGTTCAATTTTCTCATAAGGCAAATTATCAGCACTTTCGCCGCCCTCGCGTGGAGCGCGGCCATTTGGAGAATTGAGTTTTTAAGTTGCTGCGCGTTTATTTTTTATCCTCATATTCACTCAATTCTTCTAAAAGCAAATCAAAATCGGATTTGAATAGCCTGTCTTGAATTATACGGTATTTCTCATATTCGGTTTCAGCATGGAGTTTGGCTTGCTCGCCGGTTATTTTCCCGGGACCTGTCAGGATTTCATTTCCATTAAATTCTAAGAAACCGTCAAGTCGTCTTGTCCAATCTTCCATCGACATCGGGATTTTTCTTTCGGCTTGCAGTTCAGCGAAGTCTAAATACACGGACACGATACGTTCAAGGTAGTTCATCTCTTCATCATTCAGATAATTCTTTGCGATTGATACGTCCGCTTTAATTATCTTGCCGTGGGGGGCATTTTCCCAAGTTGTAAGCCCCATATGCTCCTTTTCTGCATCTGCTCGCTCTACAATAAGTTCGGCGGCAGTGTGTCGATGAACAGCATAATGAAGTTTGTTTTGCACCAACTTGAAAAACAATTGTGTCGTTTTCGCATCCTTGTCATAGTCGAACGCAGTCGCGTAGATGTCTGTTACTTTTTGATAAAATTTACGTTCAGACAGGCGTATCTCACGGATTTGCTGAAGCTGGCGCTCGAAATATTCGTCTGTAAACATATGGCCTTTTTTAAGGCGGTCAACGTCCATTGTCCACCCCTGGATGGTGTGGTCCTTGACAATCCGCCCGGCCCATTTACGGAATCGCACAGCCCGTTCGTTGTTTACTTTGAAACCAACAGCAATAATCATCTGTAGGTTATAGTGATTTGTGTTATAATTTTTGCTATCGGGAGCAGTTATAAAGTAATCCTTTATAACTGAATTCGGTAGCAGCTCACCGTCATCAAAGATTTTCTTAATGTGCTGGCTAATATTTTGTATACTCACATCATAAAGTGCAGCTATCATTTTTTGTGTCAGCCAGATGTTTTCGTCCTGATAGCGCATCTCAAAACTATCTTCGTCGTCGCCTGTTGCTGCAACATAAGTGAGATATTCTGCCGCCGAGCTGTGGATTGTCGGAAGATTATTTTTCTTTTTCATACTTCTGCCCCAATATCGTCTCAATCTCCATAAGTATACGGTCAATATCTGCGTTCAGGCTCGCCCGTTTTTCTTGATACTGTTGTATCAGTTCATGAGGCGGCAAAATTTCTTCTTCCTCATGCGGGAAACCGCACAGGTCAAGATAAAAATTGAGATCTGCCAATTCCTCAGTCATGTATCTCAGGCAGCAAACATTCAGCCGATATATATATTATAGCAGATTTATAGTAGGTGAAATGTTGGCTTTCAATAAAAATCTTTATGTGTCGGAGACTTTAGAGAAAACACGCTTGTTTAACTTCAGGATGGCAAATATCTAAGGCAACAAAACACACTCGATTCGTTAATACCGCTTCTCTGCCATCGTTTTTCTGCCACAGCTACCGCCACTGCTACCACAGCTATCTGCCACTGTTGTCTGCCCCCAGCACTTTCTACATGCATCTTCTTTTTTTTTAAACAGCCGTTCGCTTCGCGAACGTGGCACAGCTACCGCCACTGCTGCCACCGTTTCGCTGAAACAGAAAAACTTAATTGACGCCTTCCTCTTTCTTTTTGTTCAATTCCCGTGACATCCGAGTCTGTTCTTTTTGGAAAAAATAAGAGTTCAAATTGACCGTCATCATATAACCGTCTTCGCCGTCGCCGTAATATTTGGATTCGATCCAAGCGGCGGCAAAGCCGAGTTTTTTGTACAGGCTGATTGCGGGAACATTGCTGATACGGACTTCCAGTGACGCTTTTTTTAGTCCTTTGAACAAAAAGTAAGTGCATATGTGGTTGACCAGAAGTTCGGCGATTCCTCGGTTTCGGTGGAACTTGCTGACAGCCAGCGAAAAGATGTGGCCTTCCAAATCCGACAAGGCGTAACCGACAATGAAACCGACAACATCATCGTTTTGAACGCAGACGAAAAAACCATCTTGAAAGACCTCGTAAAATCCGAGATATTCATACGGGTTGTGTTCGTCAAAAGCTTCCGCTTCCAGCATCAAAATACTGTATTTGTCCTCGGGGACATAACGGCGGATGTAAGTGTTTGGCGGAAACATGGAAACACTCGGGGGAAGCATTTTTTATAAAACAAACATTGGTAGAATTAATTTTATAAAACGAATATCGGCAAAAGCAATTTTGATATAAACAACTTTGGCAGAAGCAATTTAATGGAACCAATTTAATGGAATCAATTTGATAGGCATTAATTCGATGGAATCAATTTGATAGGCATTAATTCGATGAAATCAATTTGATAGAAACAATTGTAAAAATCTCCGTTTTTGTTTATGTTTAAATAACGATTTTTGTTTAAATAATTATTTTCGTTTTCTTTAAGTTTTTGTTGTATGCCTCGGCGCCATTGTTATCATTTTTATTATTATCGAACTTTACAACAAACATTTATAAAATTTCACTATCAAACGAACCCGAACGCGCTTTTTCCTCGAACCTCTCAAATATTTTGGTGATTTCAAAAGCCAGCGTTCGTCTTTCCTCTTCAAGCGCATCGAAATCCATATCCCGAATTTTTATGTCTTTGTGAAGGTCGTTTATTATTAGGCGCATGTCCCGCGCGGTTGGCAATCCTGTTGTAAAAAATTGGGCGTGCGCCCGAATATTGACGTGGCGGTACAGGCTGTTTCGGTCAAGACAAAGGCAGTACTGTTTGAAATCTGTCAAACGGGCGGCGAATTCGCCGGCGGGTGATAAGTTCATCAGCTCGCCGGTTTTTAAATAATATTTCAGCCGTTCAAAAATCAGGGGATTCCCGATAGCGCCGCGTCCAACCATATAACCGTCGCAATTCGTTAAATCCGCCGCCGCCTGCAGCGACTTTTCATCACGGATATCGCCGTTTAAGACGACGGGTATTGATAACTCTTTTTTGATTTTGGCAATCACGTCCCAATTCGCTTTGCCCGAATACATCTGGTCCCGCGTTCTGCCGTGGACCGTGAGTGCGGCGGCGCCCGCGTCCTCGACGTGTTTCGCCAGCCTTATCGTTTTTTCGTCGTCTTTGTAAATACGGATTTTGGCGGTCACCGGCGTCTTGACGGCATCGCTGACGCGGCGGACAATGGTTGCCGGATGGGACTCGGTCCCAAAATCTGTCGCCATTAACGCGGCGCCGCAGCCCGTCTTAATAATCGGCGGCGCGGGGCATCCCATGTTGATGTCAAAAACCTTCACCGCGGGGGCAAACATTTCTTCCAAACCGGCGGCGGCTTTTGCAATCGAATCGGCGCCGCTTCCGATGATTTGAATACCGTAAGGAATATCATGAACAGAAAAGCCGCGATTTTTTGCATACGGGTCGCCGTAATTGAATCCGTCCGCGTGAATCATCTCGGTGTAAGTAAAATCGGCGCCGCGGTCCTGCGCAATTTTGCGATAGGCGGGATTTGTCACGTCGGCCATCGGCGCTAAAAACAAAGCCGGCCGCTT
>WRCE01000025.1 GCA_009784005.1 Candidatus Methanimicrococcus labiotermitis | reverse complement strand
TAAAATAGATATCTCTAAAGGTTGCTGCTTTGCAAGCAAAATACATCTGCATCGATGGTCTAGCGGCTATGACTGCGGCCTTCCAAGCCGTAAAGCCGGGTTCAAATCCCGGTCGATGCATCAAAAATTATAGACATCCGGAACCACATAACCTCTTTTTTTTATCAAAAGATATTTATTCTCTGTCCTTTTTGTGATAATTCCGGTTGATGCATTCTTTGACTTGTCTTAAACCTTTTATTCTCTTTTTTTGACAAAAGTTATTTATTCTCTGTCACGATCGATGCCTTTTTTGACTGAGTTTATTGGTCCAAATCGTCATTATAATAAGGCTTTCTCAATCCTAGCATAAAAACGAACTTGTAAACTATGAAGAATGTAAATAAAGTTGCAAGTGGGACAAGACCAAAGAAAAATCCAAAAAAGTAAATGTCATCAATATCCAACGGTTGTATACTACCAACAATTGATTTATACACGATTTGTATTACCAATGCTAAAACAAGGATGAACCATCCCATTCCAATCAAAATTGCAACCTTACGCTCTGTTCTGAATCTTTTGGATGTGTAAAAATTATAAACTTTATCATAGCGCATTACTGAAATTATCAAAACTGAAAAATATACAGAAACAATTAGGATTAAATTGCACACTATAATTAAAATCATATCCACGAAAGGAACAAATTCATCTCCTGTGTAATTGGACCCAATGGCAATAACAAGACCTTGTAATAACATCATTGCCATAAAGGCAATGTACCAGTCAGACCCTTTAGCTTTTTTTTCGACGAACATTTGTTATCATTTATATAATCAGCGAATGAATATTTAAATTAATTGTCGATGCACTTCTTTATTGACGGCGATTCAGTTCCCGACAAAACAGAGTATATCGAAGCATCTTCCGTTTTTTTCCAAAACTTCCGTTTTTTTCGAAACTTCCGTTTTTTTTCAAAACTGCCGCTCACTGCTTATGAAACAAAGTAAAAAAGAGTACAAAAAAAGAAAAATGGAAAAGAAGGATAAAAAATGAAACGAATTGAAATTAACGGATCAACTCATTTCAAATTCTTCGTAGACATTTGAGCATTCACAGCATCTGCCGAGGAAAATAAGGTTTGTGTTTTCCACGATGAAGTTCGGGATTTTTGCGTTTTCCGTAATGAATTTCGCAATTTCGGCATCATGCAAGTCATAAACCTCTTTGCACATTTTGCAATAGACATGGTGGTGGAAGCTGGTGTCCGCGTCAAAGTGCGCTTCGTTGCCGACTTCAAACTTCAAAATCTCGCCGTCTTCAGCCATTGTGTTTAAATTGCGGTAAACTGTTGAGAGGCTGATTGTCGGGATATCTTTACACACGACGGCGTAAACGGCCTCTGCGGTCGGATGAGACTTTGTGCTCATCAGATATTCCAGAATTTTCATTTTTTGGACAGTGTTTCTTTTAATCATTTCTTTTTTCTCGTTTCATTTCGTTAAGTTAATACATTATGTCACGTCAAATCCAAAAACATACGGCGGGAACACGCAATTATTCGGAAAAATCCGCCCGATATATTCAATCGCTCATACAAATAAATGCTAATTAAAAGCGATGTATCATCTATAATCATCTAGAATGCATAATTTCTTTAAAATTGTTTGCATTAAGAAATCCTAAATGGCTAAAGTTTTTAGCAAAAGCTAATTAATTAATAATGCTTCCCAATGTTTCTCTTTGTATATAAATATTCATGTAAAATTCATTTCTCATTTTTAAAACGTTTCGATGCTTGTTTCGATGCTTATCTCGGTGCTTATTTCGATGTTTATTCGTTGTTTATTCGATGTATGTTCGATGCTTATTTCGATGTTTATTCGATGTATATTCGATGATTGTTTGATGCTTATTCGATGACAATTTGATGACAGTTTGATGCTTATTCGATGACAATTTGATGACAGTTTGATGCTTATTCGATGACAATTTGATGACTGTTTGATGCTTATTCGATGACAATTTGATGACTGTTTGATGATTATTCGATGACTGTTTGATGAATATTCGATGACTGTTTGATGATTATTCGATGACTGTTTGATGAATATTCGATGATTAAAAACCATTAAATACCATCTGCCCAATGAATTCTCTATGTTGACTTTTATCGGACTCGGATTGTATGACGAGAGAGATATTTCTCTCAAAGGGTTGGAAGCTGTTCGAGCTGCCGATATCGTTTACTTAGAGTTTTACACGTCTTATTTGATGGGCGCCGACCTTGAAAAGTTGGAAAAAATGTACGGGAAAACCATTACGGTTTTAAACCGGGAAGATGTCGAGCAAAATCCGGCATGGCTTGAAAATGCCGTCACCCGAAATGTTGTCTTTTTGACCGGCGGCGATACGATGACGTCAACAACCCACATCGATTTGCGGATCCGCGCCGAAGATATGGGCATAAAGACGCGTCTGATACACGGCTCGTCCATCACTTCCGCCGTTTTCGGCCTTTCCGGTCTTCAAAATTACCGTTTCGGAAAATCCGTCAGCATCCCCTTTCCCTATGTCAGCGGCCGCGGCAACCGCGTTGTGACGGAGGCGCCATATGACGCGATTAAGTTCAATCAGCAGAACGGACTGCACACGCTCGTTTTTTTGGATATCGACAAAGACCGCGGTTATATGACCGTGGCGGAGGCGCTTCGGCTTCTTTTGGAAGTTGAAGAGAAAAGAAATGAAGGCGTCATGAAAAACAGAATCGTTGTCGGAATTGCGCGCGCCGGTTCACCCGATGCTTGCGTTAAAGCGGATTTTGCACAGCGCGCCGATCACTTTGATCTCGGCGGTCCGCTTCAAATCTTAGTTGTTCCCGGGGACTTGCATTTTCTTGAAGCGGAAGCGTTGGTCAAATTAGCGGGCGCGCCCGCCGTTTTGAAAGAAAAGGCCGAAAAATAATTAAATCGATGTGAGGAAAAGGAATGACTGCCGATTTATATGAGAAAACGATGCGTTATGAAAGACTTTTAGCCGCCGCGCTTGAAAAAGCCGTCCCGTCTCCAATCGAAGGCTCTCATATGAGGGCGGCAGCAAATGATTTTAAAACAATGGCGGATTCTTATCACAAAGACGGTTTGTTTTTCTTAGAGAAAGACGATTACGTCAACGCTTTGGCGTCTTTCAGCTACGGCCACGCATGGCTGGATGCGGGCGCCAAATTGGGCGTTTTTGACGTGGATGACGATATTCTTTTTACAATTTGATGACATTCAGATGAATACAATTGAATATGAGATGTGTTTGAGACAAATTTGAGAATCAGACCGATTCGTTTAAAACACTTTATAAAATAATATGAATGAATTGAAATACTTTAAGGCGCATTAGCGTTGAAAAGAAAAACACAAAGAGACGCAAAGCTTTTCGTTTGAACTGTTGAAGATGAAGAAATTGAAGAAATAAAAAAATCGAAGAAATAAAAAAATTGACGAAATTAAAAATTGAAGAAATAAAAAAATTGACGAAATTAAAAATTGAAGAAATAAAAAAATTGACGAAATTAAAAATTGAAGAAATAAAATATTGAAGAAATAAAATATTGAAGAAAAATAATTGAAGAAATTAAAGTAAGTGATGCAAAAATGTCAAATTATAATGTTTTTTTAGAAGGCGCTTGGCTCGTTAAAGATGTTGCCACCGGTGAAGATGCAATCGGAATCGCTATTTCCGAAGCGGGCAAACGGTTGAATCCGAAATTGGAATATGTCGGCGTTGATGTCGGAACCATGACCTGCGCTCATTGCGATGAAAAATTTATGAGCGTTTACGTGGTTGCCGATACCGCGTTGGTCGGCCTTTTGTTCCAAATGAAAGTTTATGAGGCGGAATCTGAAGAACACGCTTCCCGTATTGCGACCTCCGTCGTCGGTAAAGCTCTTCGCGACGTTGCGTTAAAAGTCGCGTCCGTGGAAGAATTTATTGCCGACAGCCGGCCGCCGCGCCCCAAACAAGGTGACGATGCGCGCGGCGACCGCCCTGACCGCGGTGACCGCCCCGCTCGCGGTGACCGCCCCGCCCGCGGTGACCGCCCCGCCCGCGGCGACCGCCCTGACCGCCCCGCCCGCGGCGACCGCCCTGACCGCGGTGACCGCCCTGACCGCGGCGACCGCCCCGCCCGCGGCGACCGCCCTGACCGCGGTGACCGCCCCGCTCGCGGTGACCGCCCTGACCGTGGTGACCGCCCCGCCCGCGGCGACCGCCCTGACCGCGGTGACCGCCCTGACCGTGGTGACCGACCCGCCCGCGGCGACCGCGGCGACCGCGGTGACCGCCCTGACCGCGGCGACCGACCCGCCCGCGGAGAAACAGCCGGAAAGAAGAGTTACGAATACGATTAACCCGTCCGGTTGATTTTCTTATTTTTTTAATTCAGAATTTTTTTAATTCATTTTTTTTATTCAGGATGGAGACGCTCATGAACCGGAAAATTTCAGTAACGGGGCACACATCGCTTGACTATTTGCTGACGGTTGAGTCAATGGCCGGCCCGAATCAGTCGGCGCCGATTCGTGTCTGTGAAACACAGTACGGCGGCGGCGCGGCGAACGTGGCGGCGGCAATTGCACGTCTCGGCGGCGAGGCGGAACTGATTTCTCCGGTCGGCCGCGATTTTGAATCCAGCGGTTACGATGAGTGGCTCAAAAATTTCGGCGTCGATTTGTCCAAATTATACCGTTTGGAAGGCGAGACCCTTTCCAAAGCTTTTGTCATTACCGATTCCCATTCCAATCAAACCACTTACTTTTACTGGGGCGCCGCCGCCAAATTGGCGGAACTGGAGCCGCCGAAAACGGATTTTGTTCATATGGTAACGGCAGACTGCCGCTTTAACGCAAAAATGTCTCAGGTTGCCGGCTTTGTTTCTTTTGACCCGGGTCAGGACTTGGTTACCTATCAAAAAGAGCCTTTGAATACGATTCTGAAAAACACGAATATTTTATTCGCGAACCGTCATGAAATTCAAAAAGTGACGGAAATTTCAGGAAAAACGTTTGAAGAGCTTCAAGACACTATCGGCATGATTGTTGTCACCCGCGATAAAGAAGGGAGTGTCCTTTATGAAAACGACGGCGAAAGAATAACCGTGACGGAAATTCCGGCGATCATGGCAGAATCGGCTGACCCGACAGGCGCCGGCGATGCGTATAAAGCCGGTTTCTTGGTATCGCTTATCAAAAAATTCCCGCCCGTAATCTGCTGCCGCGTCGGCAGCGTGACCGCGTCCTTCGTGGTTGAAAAAATCGGTTGTCAAACAAACCTGCCGAACTGGGAGCAAATGAAAGAACGCTATGTCCGGTACTTCCCGGCATCTGATTTGGATGGTTCAGGATAATTTATAATCGTTTTATGTTTTTTTTTCTTTTCTAATTTAGAACCCTTATCTACGAACCCTTTTGCAAGTGTTGTCAAGGGTGCTGTTTACAACACCGTGAACGCAGTTCATAAGAGACCCTTGTACACCACTCTTAAGTTATACGATTGTAAAGGCTATTCGGCACTTTGGCGGTGAATAGCCTTAATGACTAACAATTTTTATTCGTCATCATCAGCTTTTTGTTCATAATAGAAGTCAATTTGCTTACGTATATCTGAAACCGGAAAAGATTTTCGCTGTTCAATCCGCTCTTTTGCTTCAAGCATTATTGTATTAATTTTACGTTCAAATTCTTCTTTAGGTGGCATAGTAGTCCAAAATTCAGCAACAGCAATTCCCGCTTTATCCATCTCTAACAATTCTAATGTCCCACGATTTGCATGTGGACACAATATTAGTCCAACCGGTTCGTTTTCATCGGGTTGCCGTTCGTAACGATTCAACCATTTCAAATAGAATTCCATTTGTGCTTTAAATGCAGGTCTGAATTTTTCTAACTTTAACTCAACAGCGACAAGTCTTTTCATAATGCGGTGATAAAAAAGCAAATCAAGAGTATAATCATCACTATCCCATATCATCCTCTTTTGACGGCATACAAATGAAAAACCATGACCAAATTCAAGTAAGAATGATTCCAGTTCCAGTAATATCGCTTTTTCCAAATCCGCTTCTTGAAAATTATCTTTTAACCCCAGCACATCAAGCAAATATGGGTCTTTAAATACATTTTGAGGTATTGTGGATTGTTTTGTTAATTGTGCATCGGCAATTTCAGCACGTTCATATGTTCTACGCATTACTTGACGGCGCAATTCGCGTCTGCCCAACTGTCGTGTCATTGCATCATTGGCGTAATACATCAATGCTTCATCTGACGTTATTGGTATTAATATTAAGAAATGTGACCAACTCAATTGTCGTGCCAGCGGAACGACAATTTCAAAATCAGGAAATCGCTTGGCAAATTGAATCATACGGCGTAAATTTTGTGCTTCAAAACTATTCCCATACTGTTCTTCCAATTGTCGTGCCAGTGTCACGACAATTTGTTTTCCATATGCAGCACGTTCTTTTGCCAAGCAATACAGAGTTAATATGCTCACCGATTTCCCAAAACATCATAGTCTTTTCAAGGTTTGCGTATGCACCGGCACGATATTTGCGATTTTCGATTATCGCTGATATATGATTAAATAGAGCAATCTCATCAATCGAAGGAAGCTCCTTTGGTGTTAAATCATTCTTTTTATTATTCAATGTAGTCACCTTTGATTATATCCATTTTAATCACCAACTGATACATCTTTATCAATATTTTAATAAATTGAAATGCTAATTGTTCCAAAGTGTTACATAGTAAATATGGTGTGTCTAAGGTTATCTATGAACTCTCATCCATGAACTCTCATCTATGAACTCTTATCTATGAATCCTTATCTATGAATCCTTATCTATGGACCCTTATCTACGAACCCTTATCTATGAACCCTTATCTATGAACCCTTAATTAGAACCCTTATTTATGAGTCGAGGCGGTTGAAGTGAAAATTGCGGCATTGGTATCGGGCGGCAAAGATTCCATATTCGCCGTTCAAAAAATGATTGAGGCCGGCAACGAGGTTGTCTGTTTGATTTGCCTTGTGCCCGCCAATAAAGAATCTTACATGTTTCACGCCGTCAACATCGATTTGGTTCGGCCGATTTCTGACGCATGCGCAATTCCTTTGTATTACCGGCAGACATCGGGCATTAAGGAAGAGGAATTGAATGAAATGGAAACGGCATTGTCAGACGCGATTGCCGAATTCGGCATCAAAGGCGTTTGTTCCGGCGCTATCGAATCGGTGTATCAGCGAAGCCGCATTGATAAAATTTGCGAATCCCTCGGCCTTACGTCCTTTTCGCCGCTTTGGAAAGTCGAGCCGATTTCGCTTCTTCGCGAAATGATTGAATCGGGCATGGAAATCCGTTTTGCCGCGGTTGCGGCTGACGGGCTGGATGAAAGCTGGCTCGGAAGAGTTCTGGACCATAACGCTTTGAATGACTTGATCAAGCTTCACAAAACGAAATATATACACATCGCGGGAGAAGGCGGCGAGTTTGAGACGGCGGTTTTGGACGCGCCCATTTTTAAACAAAGGATTGTTCCCGTCAAAACCGATATTCGATACTACGGCAACCGCGGGTTTTACGATATTACGGCGTACAGTTTGGTTCCTAAAAAATAAAACAGCGGGGGCATTTCTATAATTCCTGTGATTTTTTTGGTTTCGTGATTTTTTTGGTTTCGTGATTTTTTTGGTTTCGTGATTCCTATGATTTCTCCACTCAAAGAAGCAATGTTTTACCGGCGTCTTCCGTCAGGCGACGTCCGCTGCGGTCTGTGCGCGCACCGCTGTCTGATCGCCGCGGATAAGACCGGTTTTTGCCGTGTTCGTCAAAACATCGGCGGCGTTCTTTATTCGTTAAATTACGGTTTTGTTTCTTCAGAAGCGATTGACCCGGTTGAAAAGAAACCTCTTCATCATTTTTTGCCGGGGACGACGACTTATTCGCTCGGCACGTTTGGCTGCAACTTTAAATGCCTGCACTGCCAAAACCACCGTCTTTCACAACCCGGGGACAACATTTACGCCGCGATGGAGAAAGGCTCAGGCTTGAATCGCTTCGGTGAAATCGTGACGCCCGAAGAAGTTGTGAATCGCGCTCTGCTGTTAGATTCCAAAAGCATTTCTTTTACATACAACGAGCCGACCGTTTGGTATGAATTCGTTTATGACACCGCCGTTTTGGCAAAAGAGCGCGGCTTGTACGTCATTCTCGTGACAAACGGTTATATGACGCCGGAGGCGCTTGATTTTTTGGCGCCTTACATTGACGTCTACCGAGTGGATTTGAAAAGTTTTTCAAACGATTTCTATGAAAACGTGGCGTTGGCCCGCCTTGACCCCGTCACAGCCTCCGCCGCCCAAGCCAAAAAAGCCGGCCTGTTCGTCGAAACGGTAACTCTTCTCATCCCCGGCAAAAACGACGGTACGGCAGAATCCGAGGCTTTGGCTTCCTTTATTTCTCATAATTTGGGAAACGAAACGCCCGTTCATTTAACGGCATTTCGGCCGCATTTTAAAATGAACGACTCGCCGCCCGCCGCCGCCGCGCTTTTGGAGAGCCGGCGCAGTCTGTTTACAGCCGCCGGTCTTTTGTATGTTTATGTGGGCAACGTCGAATCGGATTTTCAAAACACATGGTGTCCGAATTGCGGTTGTCTTTTGATCAGCCGCCGCTATCATTTCGGGGAAAACGACGGATTGGAGAGGCGCGGCAATGATTTTGTTTGTGTTGATTGCGGTGAAAAAATACCGATCTTTTATCCTTTCAACGATGGCGGTTTTTAAAAATTTCAAAAACTATCGGTTTTTTCATAAATATATTTATCAGAGTCAGAAATTGTCAAATTCAAATTCAAAATTGTCAGATTCAAAATCAAAAATTGTCATATTCAAAATCAAAAATTGTCAGATTCAAAAGAATCTCTTAAGAATCTCTAAAGAATCCCGAAAATTGTTTAATACTGTAACTCTTATGGTTAAATTCGGTTTCCGATTTTGTGATTAATTATTAATTAATTATTTTTGTTTACAATTTATTTCGCGATTAATTAAAATCCAAATATTAATGCATGTGTGATGTTTATGAAAATTTTAGGCTACAATGATGCAGACCGCTTTGTCATTAAAGGAATCAAGGCGCGTGAGATTTTAGACTCAAGAGGTAACCCGACGGTTGAAGTCGACGTGATTACGGCAAACGGTTTTGGCCGCGCCGCCGTTCCGTCGGGCGCGTCCACGGGCACCCACGAGGCGCTGGAACTCCGCGACGGCGACGCTGACCGCTACAACGGCAAAGGCGTTTTAAAAGCGGTTGAAAATGTTTCCCGCATTGCGCAATCCTTGATTGGCTATGACTCGCGCATGCAGCGTGAAATCGATATGATGATGCTTGAAATGGACGGCACGGACAACAAAGCGGTTTTAGGCGCCAACGCCATTTTGGGTGTTTCCATGGCGGCGTCAAAAGCGGCGGCGGCCGAATCTAAACTTCCGCTTTACAGATATTTGGGCGGCGCCAACACTTTCACGCTTCCGGTTCCGACCATGAACGTTCTTAACGGCGGCAAACACGCCGGAAACGACTTGGCCATTCAGGAATTTATGATTCAGCCGGTCGGCGCCGAAACGTTTGCCGAAGCCATCCAAATGGGCGCCGAAACCTATCACGCGCTCGGCAAGTATTTGCACGAATCTTACGGCGCCTCTTCTACAAATGTCGGCTATGAAGGCGGTTTTGCGCCGAAAATGGAAAAGACGACGGAAGCCTTGGACGCTTTGATGATCGCGATTGAAAGAGCCGGCTACACGGATGAAGAAATTAAAATCGGTTTGGATGCCGCGGCAACCGAATTCTTCGACGGCGACAATTACAAGATTGACGGCGAAATCATGTCACCTGAAGAACTGACTTCCTTTTACGTTGATTTAGTCAACAGCTACCCAATCTTATCCATCGAAGACCCGTTCTATGAAGATTCATTCGAGGACTTTGAAAATCTGACCGGCGAGCTTTGGGAAACAATCATCGTCGGCGATGACCTGTTTGTAACCAACCCCGAACGAATCGCCAAAGGCATCGCCTCAAACGCCGCCAGCGGCCTTCTTTTGAAAGTCAACCAAATCGGAACACTGTCTGAGGCAATCGACGCGGCAACGCTTGCGATGAGAAACGGTTTCTCCCTGTTCGTCAGCCACAGATCAGCCGAAACGGAAGACACAACCATCGCCGACTTAGCTGTCGCGCTCGGCGCCGACATGATAAAGACCGGCGCGCCGGCCCGCGGCGAACGCACGGCAAAATACAACCAACTTCTCAGAATCGAAGAAGATTTAGGCGACGCGGGTGAATATATCCGTCTTTAAGGAAGGGGCAAGAACAGACTTCTTGTTCCTTTTTTTATTCCGCTTTTATTTATTTTTCTTTTATTTTTTCTGCTTTTATTTCTCTCTACTTTTATGTTTTCTGCTTTTATTTCTCTCTATTTTTATGTTTTCTGCTTTTATTTTTCCTGTTTTTATTTTTCTGCTTTTGCATGAAAAAGATTTATTATACACAAAAAAGAATTATTATTCGAAAGCCAATGCTTTTCGTACAAAGTCCGTAACAAGCGGACAACGATTTTAACGATGTCATCGGATGCTTTTTGTTTTAAAATAAAAATGTGTTGAAATAAATACTATCAGAGGAGACAGTTATGAAAAAAGGGGAAATTGATATTGAAAAACTGATGAAACTTTCATCTCAATCAGAATTTATAAAATATCGCGAAAAATATGCGGAAATCGGGTTTTCCCACTGTTACGCACAGTATTTAAAAGAAGAATGCGGTCTGTCCGTCCCTGATATTTCACGATTAATGAAGCTTGACCGAACAGGGATATATAAAATGCTGAGGAAATAAATTGCAGGTGTTCGCGGTGTGCGCGGTGTGACGGTATGCACGGTGTGTGCGGTGTGCATGATGTGTACAAACCTTCCTGCACACGTTTTTCATGCGTCGCGGAAAAGATTTTTAACGAGCGGAAAAAATGATTGGCATGAAAACCAATTTTTTCTGTACAAAGCCAAAACTCTGCCTAACCCTACACAACCCTACATAACCCTGTATAACCCTACGTAACCCTGTATAACCCTATGTAACCCTGTATAACCCTACGTAATTCTGTATAACCCTACGTAATTCTGTATAACCCTGCATAATCCTGCATATTCATGCATAAACATTATATTGGCAGATTTCATTCTACCGTCTATGGCAGAATTAACATCTTCTCTTTCTTTTATTGTTGCTCTGTATTTGACGCTGAATATTTTGGCATTCACAGCATACGGCATAGACAAAGCCAAAGCCTCCGGTGGCAAATGGCGAATTTCTGAAAAGACGCTTCTCCTTTTGGCCTTTTTCGGGCCGTTTGGGGCTTACGCCGGTATGATTATTTGCCGCCACAAAACGCAGAAGAAGCCGTTTACATGGGCTGTTCCTTTGTTTATCGTCATTCACCTTGTCTTCACTGCAATATTCATATCTCAAAATATATTATAATTATATTTGTTTATGTTCAATATTTTTTCATAGTTGTATCATATTGAACATTCATCTCAAAATAGTATTATATATTCTCAATAAACTTTATATATCTATACAAACTATTCTTTGCAGCGTAAATAGTTTTAACTCTGAAGTATTCGTTTTTTTTAACTCTTCATAAATATATTTCGGCGTATGATCAACGCCAAGTGATTTGATGTCTGCAGGCAAGAGTACTCGATATATTTCCAAAGCGGGGGTTTGTTGTATCCTCGTGCTTCTTCTATCTTTGATTATCGGCTTCGGGGTTGCGCTTGCAGATGATTTCGACGGCCGCGGTTTTGACGAACGCGGTTTGGAATACGGTTTGGAACACGGTTTGGAACACGGTTTGGAACGCAGTTTGGAACGCAGTTTGGAACGCAGTTTGGAACGCGGTTTTGAAGAACGCGGACCTGCTTCCATTTTGCTGTCGCCATTCTCCACAGTCGGTCTCACGCAGGGGAATATGGAGTTTATTTACATATCCGGGGTCGATGTTGATGTCGTTTTTAATTACGGTTTATCGAGAAGTTTCAGCGTTGACAACGGTTTTAAAACCTATAATTTCGGCGACAATATCCCGTATTTGCGAAACGGTGACATCTTTTCATTCAACACTTCCGGTTTTTCTGTCTTTTCTTTAAGAATTGATGGCAATGCCCGTTATCTCACATTTGATACATATGACGCCTTATCCGGCGGCAATGTTGTACCCGTCATCTATCCGATTTACAGCGATAACGTTGCCGGTAATCAGGCGCTCTTTTATCATTACACTGAAAGCTTCTTTACGTCATTCGATGATGAGATTTTTGAGAAAATGGCGGGCCATGACGTTGTTTACCGTTTTTCTGACAATAATCTCCGGTCGGCCTATTGGTTTGACGGATTCCGTTCCGTCACATACGGTTCTGATGTTCGCGATGAGTATCTCGGGTTTATGCCGCTGAAAATGGTTTATTCGGTCGATATGTCCGATTTACAAGATATCAGCCTGAGTTGCCTTTTTATGTGTCCCGACCACGACCCCACAAACAATCAGCAGGGCAACGGCAATCCCGGCGGTGTCGGCAAAGGCTCCTGCGACAAAGATTTGGAATGGATTGTTTGGGTGAACGGCGAACAACGAAACGCCGCTGATTACTTGGACATAACGGAACAAGACTTGAATTCCAAAGATTTCAAACATGTTGTCACATTTACCGGCCTTTCGCCTCTGCTCAACGACTTAATGAATTCTCATGAAGTCAAATTCATGTTTTATCCGAAAGGACATGAAGAAACAGCCGTTTTGTTTGTTTTTGAACGGGAAGGGTCATACGTTTCAATCAATCACTATAAAGACAATGTTAACGCACGCGGAAAATTCGACGTGCCCATCTACAAAGGCCACAAAGCCGGGCAGCCCGCTTTGTCTTCTTTGTCTTTCCCCTCGGACCTTCCGGCAAATATTTTGACCAACGCTGTTGTTTTGGTCAGTGATTTAGATCACAACATTTTGGCGAATTTTGATCCGGAAAACATTTTAGAAGACGACAACATCTTCGTCCATTTGTTTGTTGATATTAATTTCGGCGGAGCCACCGGCGCTTTGAATAATTATCTTTCCGCGAATGGTGAATCTGTTACCTTAACCTTTTCAGTTCCCAAACAGGTCAACGGTTTGGTGGTCAATGAAAAAGATTTAAAGGTCTTCCACGCTGCCGGAACCGGCGACCAAAGAAAATTAGAAGAATTAAAGCCGGTCACCATCATCAATGAACCTGATTCTGATTATTATATTGTCTCGGCAGAAACAACAAGCTTTTCGCCGTTTACTGTTCTTTCCATACCGAGCAGCGAAAACACACATCAAACGCCGCCCATGCCGCCCGATGAAATCCCCGACTCTGAACCGGCTCGCGCTGCTTCATCATCCGTTGCATCCGTTGCATCCGGTTCTTTAAATCAAACGTCTGCGCCTCCCGAAGTAAGAAGCGGGTCAACCGACCACACAACGATTTTGAGTCTACCGGCCCCGCCGCTTCCGATTATTTTTGAATCACTTCAAGGCCATTTGTCCCTGTTCTCCATATTAACCGTTTTAGCATCCAGCATATTCATGTGGCGATATATTCGCAGAAGACTGTAAGCTGCAATTTGTAAGCTGCAATTTGTAAGCTGCAATTTGTAAGCTGCAATTTGTAAGCTGCAATTTGTAAGCTGCAATTTGTAAGCTGCAATTTGTAAGCTGCAATTTGTAAGCTGTAATCTGTAAGCTGCAATCTGTTAGACTGTCATTTTTCAATTAAGCTAAATTTGCGGCTTTTCCATTCTCAATTTCAGATATATTTACGGTTTTTCCATTCTCAATTTCAGATATATTTGCGGCTTTTCAATCCTTTCAATTTCAGAAGAGTTTGCCATTTAACATTTTAGGACCGAATATGAATTGAAAATCTCTCATTTACAAATAATGCACAGACCGAGATTGCGGCAGCCGCAGGCTGCTCGCAATCTACGGTCTCAAGGGAATTGAGATGAAATCAACCACAAAAAAACAAAGTAAAATGCAATGCATAAACTTCATGATTGCTCATGAAGTCATGAAATTATGCACTTCTTAATTGAAGATAAGATTAAAAAAAAGATTAAAAAAAAGTTTTTCCGTTTTTTAATTTCTGACGCGTTTCGCTTACGTCAAATTCCGTATAAACAGGATTTCTTTTTTCTCCTTTTCATACAATTTTACGGCTTTCGGCGCGCTGACGAGCAGTTTTACGATTCGGTTGTAAACGCTCGGCGACTTTTCGGCGCCGATCGACTCGGCAATTGTCACTAACGCGTCAACCATCGGCACATAATATTTCGGATTCATGAAATCGATGACTGAAAACGCATTCAGGAGTCCGACGGTGCTGTATTCGTTGATGCCGGCCAAACGGATGATGGTTTGTTTCAGGAACGCCAAGCCTTCGGGGGTCTGAAGGGCATATTTCCGGTTTCGCGCAAACGCGCCGTAGAGCGCGCGCTGGTCGTTTGCTTGTTCAATACGGAACATCGGGTCGCTTTCCACCATTTTCACAAGGTCTAAACAATCCGAAGAATCCGTGCCGGCGACCGCGGACAAGAAAGCTTCCCACGCGACCAAATCCTTTTTGCACTCTTCCATATAAATCAATGTCAAGTGACGTTTCTCGGGAGAAGAGCTGTTCAGCCAAGCGGCGAAGGCGGCGGCTCTGTCCGTTGCGTTGATTGCGGTCAAAAATTGACGCTTAATCATAGCGTGGATTTCCGGCGTGTCCAGTGACGCCAAAAGCCGAAGCGCATTGTTTTTAGCCTGACGGCTTTTGATTTGACCCGCTTTTTGCCGGAGCGAACCGCGGACGGAATACAGCTTTTCCCTTTCAGGGTCATGCATTTCGGAATATCCGTCATAAATGATTTTCAAAGACGTTTCATTCGTTTTGGCAATCGCCGTCTGAATCCGGACGCGGACATTATACAATTCTTTGTAGTAATATGCCATTTCTTCATCATCGACCGACTCAAAAAGGACCAAGAATAAACCGCCCGTATTTTCCAAAAGAGCTTGGTCGCAGAGCAATTCATGGTACAGATTCACATATTCGGGTGACGGATTGGCATTTCTGTGATGCATCAGGTTTCTTTTCTCAAGGTCAGTGATGGCGTAAAAAGCAAGCCAGCGGCCGACGATATCTTTGTCCTTTCGAACTTGTAAATAAAGTTCTTTCAAATCAGCGTCGCTTTCAACTTTTCCGTAAAAAGACCCGCCGCAGTTTAATGAAACGAAAGCGGGGCGTTCAACGCCGGGGATAATGATTTCTTCTTCCCGTTTTTGAACGAAATAAGTGTCTTTGTGAATGATTTTTCCTTTCCGGTCGCAAAGCGCGTATGTGAACGGGAACAACCACGGCTGCTTGGTGTAGTGATAGTTTTGCACCAGCTTCATCCTGAATTCGCCGGTCTCCGCGTTATAGGATTTTGAAACATAAACGGAAGGGTATCCCGTCTGTTGCAGCCAGCTGTTGGCCATGCGCACCAGCTGCATGCCTGAGGCGACTTCCATTTCGTGGATCCAGTCGTATGTTCTGGCATTTTTGTGACTGTATTTGCGGTGGTAAGTCGCCAAGCCGCGCGCGAATGAGCCGCTTCCGACAAGCGTTTCAATCATTCTGACAAATTCGGGGGCTTTGACGTATGTGACCGATGTGATCAAATCGTTGGGGTCGTTGAATCCTTCAGGCAGGACCGGCATGGATGACGCGCCCGCGTCCAGCGCGAATGTGCCTGATACGGGAGCGTAGAGGTCCAAAATTGTTTGAAGGCGCGTGTAATCGTCGCCGAAGAAGTAGGCGTGGAATTCGTTTTCAATGAGAACGGTCACGGCTTCGTTGAGCCAGATTTCAAACGGGCTGTTGCCGGTGACTTCCGACCCGTTGATGTTGTGATAGTATTCATGCGCTTTGACGTCAGCCATGTATTCAAAAGCGCCATCGAGCATGTTTTTGGACGGCATGATCCGATTGGTCGTAATGGTTGTGTTGCCGACGTTTTCCATGCCGCCGAAATCAGAGTTCTGCATACCGATTTCACGGTAGATTGTTCCTGTGTATTTGTAGCCGAATGTCAGCCCTTTGGAAAGCGCGGCAATCTTTTCGCGAATCGCGGAAAGGTTTGTCATGGTTTTATTGAGGTTGTCGGGGTTGATGGACGCGGAATTCAAATTGTGTTTTAAGTGGTCGCGCAGTTTTGTCAGCTCGAAAATCTGTTTTTTGGTTTCGACGTCTTTGTGACTTTCGGGGCCGGTAAAGAGATGAACCCACATGACGGCGTCGTGAAGGATGTCAAGGGCTTGCTCAGCGTAATTTTTATCAGAGCCCGGCGGAACGAGGAGTTCTAAATCAAAGCACAAGTCGTCGGGATATTCAAACTCCCGTTTGTATGTGTCATACGTGCCGGCGCCGAGGAAAAAGAGATATGGCGCCATCGGCGTTGTCATGTTTTCATAAACGATTTCATCGCGGGAGATGCCGGTTGCCGGGTCTGTTGAAACGGTTTTGCGCGGGACGGCAATGTCGCCGTTTGTGATGATATTTGTGTAACGCGAATCGGCGCGAACGGTTGTCCGGTATGTGCATTTGGCGGTCATGTCGTCAATGCACGGCACAATGCGCTGAAATCCCCACTGCTGACATTGTGTAATTTGCTGCGGCGGCGCGCCTGCCGGCGTTTCGTCGTAATAAAGCCCTTCCAGCAGATTTTTTGTCGGTCGGCAAACGGTTTTGGTATGAATGTCAACGCGCTCATTGCGCTGAACCGGCGGATTAAAATAAAGGTCAAGATAAGCGTCTTTTTGCCGATAGTCATACTTTTCCAAATTGGGCGCGCTGACGGATATAATTTCTAAATCGCGGCAGTTCAGAGAAATTTTATCGGCGGGATTATCCATATTTTTCAGCGATAAAATCGAAGTGACAACCGTATGGTCGTCAAAGACGTCAAAATCCAAATCCATATGAAGAACGCGGAAATTGAGGCGCCCGAAATCTTCGGGGTAGTATTTGTAAAGTCTTTCTTTCATGAAGAGGATGAACGTTTCTAAGGTTATAAATTGCTTCCTCTGCTTCGCCGAGGAAGCAATTTCCTTTTCTTTCGGGCGGTGTTTTCCTTTACGGCAACGTCTAATTCTTCATTATTTTGACAGGAATGAGCTTGTCGGTGGTGTTTGGTTTCGGTTTGAACGGAAAAAAGGCGCGGGCGGCAGGTGACGGGCGGCGGGCGGCGAGAGGAAAGGGTGGCGGCAGGGAATTGAGGTGAGTGGAAAGGACGGCGGCAGGGAATCGAGGTGAGGGGAAAGGGTGGCGGGCAGGAATGAAGGTAGTGGAAAGGGTGGCGGGCAGGAATGAAGGTAGTGGAAAGGGTGGCGCATGCTCAATGACAGCCGAAATGTCAGAGATGTTTAAGCCCGTTTCCTCTTCAATTTCTGCTTTATTTTTCGTTTAAATATCAGCTTCAATCTCTGCCTTTTCCGCTTAACTTTCCTCTTTTTTCCTTTATCTTTTCATTCTTTTCATCTTGCTTTTTTCAAAAAAAAATGTTTACTTATTTTCTTAAAGAAAGGGGTGTTTCGTTATTGTCATTCTTAAAAAAGTTCAAGTACGACCGCAATTTCGGATTTCGGGAGCGAAGCGGACGAAAGACGAAAATGCGGCGCGCGACTTATTCTCATCAATAATCTCATCAGTATTCTCAGCAGTACAGATTGGCACATTTTTTCTCGTTATTTTTGGCAGAAATCTCCATTTTCGTATTTGTGCGCTGCTTCGCATCGCCCAACTCCGAAAATGGAGGTGGTTATATGATTTTTGTTTGTTTTCATCATGTTTTGTCGCTTTTCCTATTCTCTTCTCCTTTCTTCCCCTTTCCATTTTCCCCTTTCCTTTCTTCCCCCTTTTCCTCTTCAATTTCGTTTAACTTTCCTCTTTTTTCTCCGCTTTTGCTCTTTTCTTTTTGGAGTCTTTCGGCGAATCGTTGTCGTTTCTGCCTTTGTTTTCGGGCGGGCGGTCAGGTTCGCCTCTTTGCCTTTTTTCCAAATCGCGAATCATGTCCCTGATTTGGATGGCTCTTTCAAAATCGAGCATTTCGGCGGCTAAATTCATTTCGGATTCGTATCGGATGATTAAATTCGGGATTTCCGCTTTCGGGATGTGTTTGACGTCTGTTATGTCGGCCACTTTTTCGCGGATTGGTTTTCTGACGGTTTGCGGCACGATGCCGTGTTTGTCGTTGAATTCGATTTGAAGTTTACGGCGCCTTTCGGTTTCTTCCAGCGCGGTTTTTATGGATCCTGTCATGTTGTCGGCATAGAGGACGACTTTTGAATTTGAATTGCGGGCGGCCCTGCCGATGATTTGGATTAAACTGCGGGCGTCTCTTAAGAATCCTTCTTTGTCGGCGTCTAAAATACCGATGAAGCCGACTTCGGGGATGTCCAATCCTTCACGAAGCAGGTTGATGCCGACGAGGACGTCAAAAGTGCCGAGGCGCAAGTTTCGGATGAGTTCCGTTCGTTCGATTGTCTGGATATCCGAGTGCAGGTAACGGGATTTGATGCCGGATTCGGCTAAGTATTCGGTCAGTTCTTCCGCCAGTCTTTTGGTCAATGTTGTGACGAGCGCCCTGTCACCCCTTTCTATGACTTTTTGAACTTCGGCGATGATGTCATCGACCTGTCCTTTGATCGGGCGGACTTCAACTTCGGGGTCGACAAGGCCGGTCGGGCGGATAATTTGTTCAACGATTTGGGACGATTTTGTGATTTCATAATCGCTCGGCGTTGCCGACACGAATATGACTTGTTTCATGAACGTTTTTTCAAATTCTTCAAAACGAAGCGGGCGGTTATCATACGCGCTCGGCAGCCTGAATCCGTAATCAATCAAGGATTTTTTGCGGGCGCGGTCGCCGTTGTACATGCCGTGGACTTGCGGCAGGGTTTGGTGGCTTTCGTCTATTACCATTAAAAAGTCATCGGGGAAGTAGTCAATTAAACAATACGGCCGCTCGCCCGGGTTTCGTCCGTCAAAGTGCATGGAATAGTTTTCAATGCCTTTACAGGTACCCGTCTCTTTGATCATTTCCATGTCGTAATTTGTTTTTTGTTTCAGGCGGTGCGCTTCTAACATGTCTAATTCGGGCAGGCGTTTTTCAAGTTCTTCAAAAATGGCGGCAATCGCGCGCTCGGATTCAGATTCGGGAACGACGTAGTGGCGGGCCGGGTAGATGAAAAAAGACTCCATGTCAAAGTTTTTCGTGTTGTTCAGGCTGTCGATTTCTGAAATTCTTTCAATTTCATTCCCGAAAAACTCTATTCTGATGATGTTTTTATAATAGCCGGGAACGATGTCAATTGTTTCGCCTTTGACGCGGAACCGCCCCGGCGCCAAGTCCAAATCGTGCCTCTCAAACTGGCTGTCGACGAGTTTTAAGATCAGGTCGTTGCGTTTCAGTTTTTGGCCGACACACACTTCAACGCCCATTTGTTCAAAGCGTTCGGGGTTGCCGAGGCCGTAAATGCATGAAACGGATGCGACGACAATAACATCTCGCCGTGAAATCAAAGACGCGGTCGCTTCAAGGCGCATTTGCTCGATTTGCGGATTGATTTGCGCGTCTTTTTCAATGTATTGGTCTTTTGCCGGCAGATATGATTCCGGCTGGTAATAATCATAGTAAGAGACGAAATATTCAACGCGGTTTTCGGGAAAGAATTCTTTGAATTCGTTATAGAGCTGGGCGGCAAGCGTTTTGTTGTGCGCGATAACAAGCGTCGGTCTTTGAACTTTTTCAATAACATTCGTAATCGTGTACGTTTTTCCCGAGCCCGTCACGCCGAGAAGCGTTTGAAAGCGTTCGCCGCGGTTGATGCCTTCGGCTAATTTTTCGATTGCCTCCGGTTGTGAGCCTTTCGGCGACATGTCCGAAACAATTTTAAACGGCGGGGAATCGCGCTTGCGTCTTTTGATTTCCAAGTCTCTTTTTTCAGTCATTTTTCTCGTCTTTTCTCGTTTCTTTTCTTGTTTCTTTTCTCGTTTCTCTCATTACAGCTTTATTATATTTTTACGGCGGCAGGACTTTTATCATCAGCAATTCCGGCGGCTGCTCAGCCGGCGTCTTGTCTAAAAAAAGACAGCCTCTGTCTGCATATCCGAGCTTTCTGTAAAAATGCTGCGCTTGCTCATCCGCATTTGTTGAGGTCATGACCATTTTATAGCCTCTCTCTCGCATTTCCGCTTCCCAATAAAGCATCGCTTGTCTGCCGAGTCCTTTTCCGCGGCAAGACTCTTTCAGGTATATGAGGGTCAGGCACGGCG
Organism: Candidatus Methanimicrococcus labiotermitis; assembly: GCA_009784005.1. Lineage (GTDB taxonomy): Archaea > Halobacteriota > Methanosarcinia > Methanosarcinales > Methanosarcinaceae > Methanimicrococcus > Methanimicrococcus labiotermitis. Next base: position 7,097 of record WRCE01000025.1, on the reverse strand, counting down.
TGTTGTCCCAAAACAAATTGTATCTCATGATTCCGGCGGGTTTGCCTTCATCGCTTATGATATAGCCTCGTCTGTCCCTGACTTTTAATTCGAATTCGCTTTCGCTCATGTGGCTGTCAAGCGTAAACCAAAACGGCTTATCATTTCCAGAAACATACCTGATTTCAAACATTTGAATTATCGCCTCAATGAATCAGTCAAAATTTGAGCAATCCTTCTTCTAAATTGAAATGTAAATGTTTAATAAAATGCTTATCGTTTATATTTCTAGTTTATTTCCGGTTTATTTCCGGTTTATTTCCGGTTTATTTCCGGTTTATTTCTGGTTATGAGCTCTCCTGTTTTATCGCGCGGCAAAGAAGAAATAAATAGAAGAACAAACCAAACAGCTGTTAATTCCTGAATATATTTCAAATCAAAAAAGAGGATTATGCTTATGAATAATTATGAATACGTTTCGGATGTTTCCGGTAACCGGTTTTTGTCCAAAGTTTATATGTGGATGTTTCTCGGCATGTTGTTAACGGCTGTCGCTTCTTACGCGGTGATGTCCAGCGCGTCTCTTCAGGCAACGATGTTTTCAATCATGTGGATTTTGATCATTATTGAATTCGGTATCGTTATTTTTCTGATTTGGAAAATCAAATCCATGTCGCCGTCAACGGCCGCCGCCGCCTACATCTTCTATTCGGTTGCCAGCGGTATTACATTGACGCCGATTTTGACGTGGTACACAGAGGCTTCCATCTTCCTTGTCTTTTTGATTTCCTCCGGCATGTTTATCGGCATGAGCTTGGTCGGTTATTTCACGAAAAGAGATTTAAGCGTTTACAGGCGCTTTTTTATGATGGCTCTGATTGGTTTGATCGTCGCGATGATTGTGAATATGCTGATGTGGTTCATCTCGCCGGCAACGGCAAGCACGATGAGTGTTTTGGTCAGCGTTGTCGCCGTCTTGCTGTTTGCGGGGCTGACCGCTTATGATACGCAAAAAATCAAAAGAATCGGGCAGTCCATGGAACACGGCACGCCGTATTCCCAAAATTTAGCGATTATCTGCGCTTTGAATCTTTATTTGGACTTCATCAACCTTTTCATCCACATGCTGCGCCTCTTCGGTCAGAGACGCTGAAACGGTTTGCATTGAAACTGCTTTCGCTGAATCGGCTTTCGCTGAATCGGCTTTCGCTGAATCGGCTTTCGCTGAATCGGCTTTCGCTGAATCGGCATTCGCTGAATCGGCATGTGTTGATACGGTTTGTATTGAAACGGCGCATGGGGACTCAAATCCCCTTGCGCCTTACTGTTTCCGCCGCATTTTCTGTTTTTCATTCCGCCCCCTTTCTTTTGCGCCCCCTTTCTTTTGTGCCTCCTTTTCTATTGATGTCTTCTCATCGAGCGGCAGGAGTAAAATTTAACACCACGGTTTACTATATCACGGCTATGAAAGACTTCATCATCATCGGAAATAAAGCCGTTACCGGCGGCAAAATTTCATTAAACGACTTGCCCGGGTCTGCCGGGCGCATGGATGTTATGTGCCGTTGCGTGACTGCTTCTCTTTTTATTTCATTCGGCATGAGGCGGGACGTGAACATACATTTGGTTTTAAAAGGCGGGCCTGAAGCGCATAAAATCGTTCGCTTCAACGGCGAAACCATGCGGTCATTAAACCCCGATGAACGAAGTTCGGGTTCTCTGATTCAGAAAGCTCTTTTAATTCCCGCCAAAGAAACTGAGAAGGAATCAACCCCCGGCGTTTTTGTGAGAACGGGCGACTTGTCCGTCCTTTTAGAAGAATTCAAGGACAAAAGGCCGCTTTATTATTTGAAAGAAGATGGCGCCGACATTTCTGAGCTTATCAAATCAAAAGACGCTGCCGGTCAATTGAATGACGGCGTTTATATTTTGGGCGATAATCAGGGCGTTTTTGAAGAAGACGAAGCGGCGATTGAAAAATCAGGCGCGTCAAAAATTTCCGTCGGGCCGGTTTCACTTTTATCGAGTCATTGCATTACGTTGATTTTGAATGCGCTGGATAGGAGCGGGCAATAAAATAAATAAACAAAGAGTTTCGGTTTTTGCATACTGAAACTTTTCCTTTCTTTTCATTCCCTTTCCTTTCTTTTCATTCCCTTTCCTTTCTTTTCATTCCCTTTCCTTTCTTTTCATCTTGCTTTTTTCAAAATATTTTCAATTTTTTTCAAAGTAATGATGTTTGATATTTCTCTTTTCATCCGGTTTTTTTCAAAAATAAATGTTTGTTCATTTCTCGTTATTTTTTGGCAGAAATCTCCATTTTCAGATTTGTGCGCTGCTTCGCATCGCCCAACTCTGAAAATGGAGGTGGTTATATATTTTTTGTTTGTTTACATACTGTTTTGTCTCTTTTCATCTTGCCTTTTCATTTCTTTCCCTTTCCTTTCTTTCCCTTTCCTTTCATTCCTTTTCCTTTCTTTTCCTTTCTTTTCCTTTCACTTTTCAGATATTTCTAAGGCACGTTTTTATACTATTCAGGCTATTGATTTTCATACGGTTCAGGTTGTTATTTTCGTTCGGTAAATCGTTTTCAATGCCAATCAAATCCGATATCGATTGAATTCAATAACAACTGTCGTTTGATTCAAAAAACGTGGTTTAAAAGCATTAAGCACATTTGTCAACAGGCGTGGGACAAAAATCATTTCATATTTCAAATATTCAAAGAGGAAAATTATGGTCAATTTTTCAAAATATTTAGGAAAAGAGGAACGCGTTCTCAATTTCATTGATATGAAAGATGAGACGGTATGGTCTGAAAATAACATGGCGGCTGCCGAATTCAAGAGTTGGACAACCCTCGTTATTACGAATAAGCGCCTGTTTTCGGTCAGCACGAGAAGTTTGTACATGAAGGAATTCCGTTTGGAAGACATCGTCTCTACCGGATGGATTTACCGTCCCATGTGGGGAAAAATCATGTGGGCCGTCTTTTTCATGGTATTGGCGGCGCTGACTGCCATTAGCACCGGAACGATCGTTCAATTTTTGGTCTCAGTTTTCGAATATTTGGACGTGCCGGCCGACCCCGCCACCGCTTCTTTCCTGACTTACGGGGTTATTTGCCTTGCCGCCCTGTTCGGATTGCTCGCCATCCTCACTTTCATTTCTTATTTCCACCTGAAACGAACGACAATGTCTGTTTCAACAAAGGACGGGAAAGAATACATGTTCCTGTTGCGCGGCCGCCGCCGAAACATCGATGAATTCCGCATGGCGATTCAGGATGCGAAAGACTTGTATCTGGAAGAAACCGAAAGCCGTTATTTCGACAAGATGAGAACGGTATTATTCGACCAGTCCAATTACGAATACGCATTAAACAACGCCCGCCCGAACGCAACGCCTGTCGGAGAACCGGCGGCGCCGAAATTAGACGGCGGCAACTACATGCTTTTTGAGCGCAAAAACGCGCAAATCAACGGCGGCGGAAACGCCGGATTGCTGCCGGAAACGACAATGAGGCTGAATCCCGACGGAACGCTGATGATGGGCGCCGGCAGCGCTTACCAACTGACCGCGGACGACAAATACCTGTTAAACGACGGCCAAGGCGGCGGTCAAAACGGTGGTCAAACCGGCGGTCAAACCGGCGGCGGTCGTACTTTCGGCGCTACGGAACAACTGACATCATCCGAACATTTGGTCGAAGCGCCGCTTTTTGAAAAAGCCGCCGACCTTTTCAAACAGATGGGCTTTGACGTGTCAAAGTTAAACGAGGGAGACGCCGACCTGCTTCTCTACAAAGACAATCTGCGCTACATCGTCGTCGTTGACGGCAATCAAAACAGCGCGGTCACGCCAAGCAAAATAGACAGCGTCGTTCAGGCGAAGAACCTATACAAAACCGATTTCGGCTTGTTCATTTCAAGCGGAGATTTGACGCCTGAGGTTCAGGATTACGCCAACAAAAACGATGTTAAAGTTATTTACATTCAAAAGGCGGAATGATTTTCCGCTTTTTGCTCTTTTCTTTTCTTTCTTTTTTTCTTTTTTGCTTTTTGCTCTTTTCTTTTTTTGCTTTTTGCTCTTTTCTTTTTCTCTTTCCTTTCTTTTCATCTTGTTTTTTCAAAAAAAACACCGTTTATCCTTTCTCGTTATTTTTGGCAGAAATCTCCATTTTCGGATTTGTGCGCTGCTTCGCATCGCCCAACTCCGAAAATGGAGGTGGTTATATATTTTTTGTTTGTTTTCATCCCGTTTTGTCTTTTTTCATCTTTCATACACCCTCTCGCTATTCAATCCTGAAAAATATCATTCCGCTTTTATATTTTTGTAAACGGCGGTATCCGTGGTTCTCGATAAAAACAAACATATATCATGGCGTTTACTTCACTGTCATGTCCATCCGCGAACAATTAGAAATACTCCGTCAGGAGTCGGAAATTTACAAAATGAACATCTATGAGGTAGATTCTCCGTCTTTTTTTTACTTTGTGGAGCGCTGCGGGCGCATCAAAACCGAAACGGATAAACTGTTTGACGCGCTTTCCGAAACACGGCCGGACGAAATGACGCATTATGGCAAAAACATGCAAACCGTTGCCGCTGTCAGACGCATTGTTCAAAAAACGGCGGTGGAACAGAAATTGGCCGCCAAAGCGTCGGAGCCGCCGATTTCCCGAATTTGGACGGCGGAAGGCATCAAAGAAAACGCTGCCAGAATAAAAAAACTGGAACAAACCGCGGCCGTGAAAACCGAAAATTTAGACCGCATCGAGAACGCCGTATCGGCGCATATCACAGTCGGAAACTACAAGCCTGTCAGAAACATGATGGCGCAGGGCCTGAAAAACAAAATGAGCCATACAAAATCATCTGTCAAAACGCTTATCCCGCCCGAATATTTGATATTCATCGGTCAAAACGACATCCAAACAATTGACACACTTTTAAATTACATGTCCGCGGAAATAAACGAAGGCGGCATCCGCGAAATTGAAAAAATGAGCTATGTGGAATTCAAATACCTGATTCTCATGCTGATAACGGCGCTTCGTATCGCATACCGCTTCACGCCAAACTATGAGTTTTATCGTTACTGCGCCATGCTTCCCAAGAATCCGAATGAGAATTCGGGGTTGGTTCAATCGTATCCCGAATTGCTTGACTTGGCGGACGCAAAGATTTCAGAGGTCCTCAAGCTGGCGAAAGCCTGCGAAAAATTTGACCTCTATGAATCAAAAGTGCTCGGTCGAGAAGAGTGATAAGCCGGCATCAAGAAAATGAAAACTCTTTTATTCTCAACTGAATGAAAAAAGGTTGAGGGGTGCCGCAGGCACCCCCATATCCTCGGGGTGCCGAAGGCACCCCTCTAATGCATAATGCCCTCCCCCCGCCAATGAAAAATTGTGAGCGAAGCGAACAATTTTTTTTTTAGAACTTCATTGAAGGTGAAAACGAGTTGCTGCAATAGTCATCAAAGATTTCTTCTTCGATTTCGGTTTGTTTTTTCTTGTAATCTTTTGATTTCGGGTCGAATTTTTTCAATCTTTCCCTCACTTCGGCATTCATTTTATCCAGCGTTTTTTGGTTGAATCCTTCCGTATTCTCTAAAGTAAACATGTTAATCTTTTCCTTAAATTGTTGTCATATTGCTGAAAAACATCTTTCTTCGGCTGTTTTTGTTTTCAGAATTCCTGCCGGCCGTTTCCCCTTTGTGCCGGTCGCAGCCGAATATGCATCTTCGGCTGAAATATAATATTACACTTTCTGAATGATTCCGATAATGATATTTTTCCGTTACTTAGAATATATTTTGGTTAAGATATATCCTTTAATCCTATTAAACCATTCGCTTTTAATTGATTTTTCTTTTCGCCGTTTCATTCCTTCAATTTTACGATATAATTTTCATTTTTGGGAATAACTTCCAGCGTCCCGTTATATTCCGTCACGACGCCTTTCACGCCGATGACATCATCCTTTTCAATACGCCGGTTCACCTCGCCGGCGCCGGCAGACCTTGGGACAAATATCATTAAAACGGTTCCGCTGCCGGTCATGCTGCCGGTCCCGCCGCCTGCCATGCTGCCTGTCCCGCCGCTTGCCATGCTGCTTGTCCCGCCGCTTGCCATACTGCTTGTCCCACCGCCGGTCCTGTCGCTGCATTCGATGTTCAAAATAAGGTTTTCGCCGGTATACGTCATTCTTTTGCTCAGCACCGTTCCTTCTACATAAACCGTCTTTCCGATATCCGCATTTGTCGGAATGACCGGTGTTTCGCCGGCCGGCGAGAAGCCGTTATCCGAACTGTCTATCATCGAATAAAGCAAAAAAACGGTTGAAAAGGCCATGATGAAAAGAATAATGACAATTTTGTTTTCGGTTTTCATGAGAATTCCTCAAACAAAACAAGAGCCTCCGTTCAAAAACATTCTGAAATTTTTAAAAACGGAAGGCTTATAACGGTTTGTTTTTGACAAGGTTTTTTTCTTCTTCGTTATTTTCTTTGTTATCTTCTTCCGTTAGCCTTTTTTTATATATAATTCCGACAGAGAACAAAAGTTAAATATCGACGCGGAAATACATGGAATAAAACAGGGAGCGTCCGATAACTGTATATTTATCTGCCGCATTTTATTTTCGGGTTGGTTTTTTAATATCGGTTGGTTTTTTAATTTGGGTTGAGTGTATGAATCTTGTCCGTAAATGCCGCAAATGCGGCAATTGGATTTACATTATCGAAAAAGAAGTCGGAGACTTGATTAAGTGTTCCCGCTGCGGTGAAGATCACCATTTGTCTAAGACACTGTCAGAGAAGGTCGTATTGACGAGGATTTGAAAGAATTTATTGTTGCTTTTCATTTCCATTTTCTGTCTCAATTTCGTTTATTAGTTCTCGGATTAACTCTTTTAAATTATTTCTTGTAATCACATTTGATTCCGTTGCAGGTTCCGAATGCTGCCCTGTATAGTAATCAAAAAAATCTTGCAAAGCAATTCGGACAATTAATGACTTATTTTTTTGTGTCATTGCAACTAAATTGCCTAATTCTTCGTCCAGGAATTCGCTATATGTGACTGAAATTCGTTTTTTGGGAGTTCCGTCATTTTCT
>WRCE01000024.1 GCA_009784005.1 Candidatus Methanimicrococcus labiotermitis | reverse complement strand
GTCAACGATTTCCTCTGCCGGGTGGCCGGAGTGTTTCACGTATCCGTCAATGAATTTTTCGGTTCTCGCGCGGGCGCCGGTTAATTTACCGGAGATGATGACTTCACAGCCGAGCGCACCCGCTGCCATGACGGCGCGGATGGTGTTGGTACCGGCTTTTCTGAAGTACCATCCTCTTTCAATAGACGCGGCCAAGCGGTTGGCCATAATCTGCGCGTTGAGCTCGCACTTTTTAATTTCCTGAGCGTCGATTTGGGGGTTGTCCACACCGTACATGTCAACAACGTCCTGCGTTAATTTGCGGATCACTTTTCCGGCCTTACCGATAACCATACCGGGTTTTTCGGAGTAGATCGTAATCTGCGTACCCAGAGGCGTTCTGCTCATGTTCATGCCGCCGTAGCCGGATCTTCCGAGCTGTTTGGCGAAATGTTCATCCAAAGAGGCTTTGGTGTAGCCGTCCTTCACGAATTTTTTCTCAACTGCCATATTACTGCACCTCGCTTAAAATGACTTCAATGTTCACCGTGGTGGTGTTTTTAGGGGAGGCGCGTCCTCGAGCTCTTGGGAACATACCGCGGATAACTCTTCCTCTGTTGGCGCGGATACTGGTGATATACATGCGGGAGGGTTCAAGTCCCTTGTATTCGGCGTTGTTTTCCGCGTTTCTTAAGACCTTCAAAACTTCGGCGGAGGCGTTGACAGGGTATCTGCCGTTTGCCATCGGGCCTTTTCTGTGGCCGGAACCGTCCGTGTGTCTCTTGAAAGGAACTGCTTTCTTCAATGCGACGACATCGTTTAAGAATGCCTGCGCTTGAGCCAGTCTCATTCCTTTGAGGTGGTGGCAAATTTCTCTCGTCTTCTTAAAGGAGATGTGGAGTTCGGAAGCTGTTGCCTGAGACGTTATCTCGGGGTTGGCTTTGACTGCATAATTAAGTCTTCCCATTTTTACACCTCACTTCAACGGAACGAATTTACTGGAACGGGTTGCACCAACGCCGGCGCTGCCGTGTGAAACCTTTCCTCTGGTCGGCGCGAACTCACCAAAGCGGTGAGCCACCATTTCCGGCTGGACGTCGATGTCAACGAATTTTTTACCATCGTAAACGGCAATCGTCTTGCCAACCATTTCCGGCAAAATAATCATGCCTCTGGTGTGAGTCCTGACGTCTTTGCCTTCCCTCATGTCCGCAAGGGCCTTCTTTTGGACTTCGGTAAAACCTCTTTTAATCGTTCTTCTTTCGCGTGACGGGAGAAGTTCCGCGAATTCCTCAGTGCTTAAAGCTTGAAGCTCGGCAATGGTTTTTCCGCGGTAAGTATATTCACCCTTACGCTTTGGTAATCTTGATGATCCTGATTTTTTTGCTGCCATAATATCACCTTAACGTTTCTTTCCGGTTCTGCGTGCGGCGATGTGGCCGACTTTTGCTCCCGGAGGCGCGTTTCTGCTGACTGTTGTCGAGCGGGTGGGGTGTTGTCTGTTACCGCCGCCGAAGGGGTGGTCCCTGGGGTTCATAGCGACACCTCTGACACGCGGGAATCTCTTTGCGCGAACTTTCATTTTGTGGAATTTTTTACCGGCTTTGAGGAACGGTTTTTCAACGCGTCCGCCGCCAGCGACAATGCCGATCAATGCGCGGCATTCGGGGTTGAACCATTTCAAGACGCCGGAAGGCATCTGAACGGAGGTTCTGTCCTCTTCGTGCGCGACAACCGTCGCGTAAGTTCCGGAGGAGCGGGTGAATTTGCCGCCGTCGTTGGGTTTTCCTTCAATGTTGCAGACCAAAATACCCTCGGGGATCTTTCCGACGGGGAGGATATTTCCGGCTTTCACTTCGGCATCGGGGCCGCAAGCGATTTCCTGGCCGACAGCTGTGCCCTCGCAGGCGAGGAGAAGCTGGTTTGTTCCGTTTTCAAAGAAGACTTTGATAATCGGCGCGGCTCTTGCGGTATCGTGTTCGACATCAGTGACGGTTCCTTTTAAGGTAGCGCCGGCATTGACTGCGGGATGCATCAATTCTGCTTTAAATTTGTGAGAAGGCGCTCTGAAAGTCGGGCTTCCTTTACCTCTTCTCTGTGCAATAATTCTTTTACCCATTTATACCACCTTATGCCAATCCGAGCCTGGTTGCAATTTCGTGGGCTGCATCCGGCTTTTCGAATGTAATGATTGCTTTTTTCTGTCCTTTCATGGTGGTCATGGTTCGGACGTCGGCGACCTTAAAACCGTAAAGCTCTTCCATGTCGGCTCTGATTTGGTGCTTGTTGGCACGGAAGTCGACAATAACCTGAAGTTTACTGTTTTCCATGTGGAGCATGGCCTTTTCTGTAATGAACGGATATTTGACGGACATCATTCAAAAACACCTTCCTTTGCTGCGAGTTTGTCAATTGCCGCTTTGGTCCAAACGGTCAAACGGCCGGCGTGGGTACCGGGGGCAAGGAGCTCGGTATTCAATTCAGAGACCGACGCGATGTCAACGCCTGACAGATTTCCTGCGGCTTTGCTGACGGGCGCTTTTTCGCCGGTGACGATGAGAATACTCTTTTTGTTTTTGTATTTGCGTCCTCTCATTTTACCGCGGCCGGCACGGATGTTGCGTCCGGTTTTTGCGCGGATGACGTCGTCGTAAACGCCGACGGCTTCTAAGAATGAAATGACGTCTTTGGTTTTGGAAAGGGCTTCAAACGCGTTGTCTGCCACAATCGGGAGTTCTTCCGCCATGAAGATGTGTCCGCGCGTGATGACGAGATCTTCGCTGCAGGTTGCTGCGATTGCGGATCTGACGGCCATGCGCTTTTCCTTTTTGTTCACCTTTTCGGAGTAGTCCGTTTCGGGTTTCGGCGGGTGGGCACGGCGGCCGCCCTTTGAGTGGGGGATACGTGCCGCGCGGGAACCGTTAACGATTCTCGGGACGTGTGAAGCGCCGCGGCCTGAACCCCAGCCGGTTGCTGATGTTTGCATACCCGCGTAGAGTGTGGGGCCGTAGGGGTGTCTTCTGTTTGCCTGAGCGACCAAGACGGCTTTCTTGATGAGGTCCGGGCGATAGTCTTCGTCAAAGACGGGCGGAAGTTCGACTTCCCCGACCGGGCTGCCTGATAAATCTAAAATTTTTGCTATTGCCATTTCATTCACCCCTGCTGAGACTGCACGCTGACGTGAACGATTTGAGGTTCGCCGGGCTGTGCTTTGCTGAATCTGATCGGGTCTCTGATGCGGATCAATCTCTTGGCCGGACCGGGGACGCTTCCTTTGATAAGGATGTAGTCGCCGCTGACGAGACCATAGTTAATAATGCCGCCTGCGGGCGTAATTTCTTCGCCGTTCGCGCCGACCTTTAAAATGCGTTTGTTGTATTCGGTTCTCTGGTGGTAGCCGGTCTGACCCATGGCGGGGACCTGCCACTGAACGTGTGCCGGACGGAACGGGCCGAGTGTACCGATCTGTCTCAAGCTGCCCTGTCTGGAGTGCTTTCCTTTCATGAGGGCAATTCCCCATCTTTTGACGGGACCTTGAGTTCCTTTGCCGGTTGTGATGGCTGCCGTGTCGACGATTGCGCCGTTCTTGAATACGTCTGTAAAGCGGATTTCTGTTCCGAGAATAGATTTGGCGTATTCAAATTTCTTTGCAGGGGTTGCGCCGCGGATTCCTGTTTCCATGATATCGGGCACTTTTTTGGGAACGCCTGATAAGACTTTGGGCTTGGTGTAGGTCATGACGCGAATGTCGGTCACTTCACCGCCGGCGATAAGTTCTTCAATCTTTGCAAAGGCTTCCGCTGTCTTGTCGACTTTGGGGACGCGCAGTCTGCGGGCCAGTTCAGGCTCAAGAGCTGTTGTCCAGGCTTCGGCCGCTGCGATTTCGCCGTAGGCGTTCTTCACGTACGCTCGAATGGCGGCAACGCGGATTGCGGGGGTTTCGATGATTGTCACCGGGACGGCGATTTCCGCGCCGGCCGTGATGCTGTTCTTTGTATCATCGACCATGATGACGTGAGTCATACCGGCTTTGTATCCTGCAAATGCCTGTAATTTTGGTTCGCCCGAAGCTTCGGGCCAGGATCTGAATTTCGGAACGTGGCTTTTTGATCTCTTGCGAGGGCTGAAAGCTCTGGATCCTTTGTCAGGTCTGTGTATGCTTGACATTTTTTGACTCCTTTTGGGGTTATTCTAACGCTTCCGGGAGCAAAAACAACAGGTCAGAAAGCTATGGAAAAGACTATGGAAAAGATAAAGAAAACCTGAAAATCAAAGCTGATCAAATGAAAACAGAAAAGCGTTGAGGCGGCATGCGTCAAAACGGCCCCTCACTGAACACTTATATATTCTCAATCAAAATCAGGATTTTGACATTAAAATGTCTTCATGTCATCCTTTTTTTGTTAAATCCATCCACAACATCGACAACGAAAAATATTAAGCAAATAACATTTTCGTGTTTTCCGCCTTCAGAAGAAGGGGAATCGGGCATTCGTGAATTGGCCCTGACACTTATGTTGTTCCTACAGTTCTCACCGGATTTATTACAACGGCGGAATTCCCGCGTTGTTAATAAGTAAGACGACCGAAAATAGAATTAGTTATATTTAAAGGTATTCCTTGGAAAAGACGGTTGTTTCAAAAAGAGAAAGCGGAATTGAAGGAAACGCTCAGGCGTTTTCAAAACCCGCGCCGACTCTTTTCATATCCTCAAGCGTTTTCAAAATCTGCGCCGACTCTTTTCATATCCTCAGGCGTTTTCAAAATCCGCGCCGACTCTTTTCATGTCATCAAAGAATTCGGGGTATGAAATCCGAACGCAATCCGCTGTGTCAATTGACACGCCGCCGACCATCATTCCCGCGATAAAAAGGGACATGACGATGCGGTGGTCATCCCAACCGTGAAGGGCGGCGCCTTTGATGTGCCCCGCGCTTTTTCCGCCGGAGATGATTAAGCCATCTTCTGTTTCTGAAATATGAACACCCATCTTTTTCAGCTCTTCCGCCATCGCTTTTAAGCGGTCGGTTTCTTTGAGCCGGACGTGGGCGGCGTTTGTGACCCTCATTTCGCCGTCAGCGAACGCGCCGAGAACGGCCAGCGCGGGAACGAGGTCGGGCGTTTCGCCGGCATCGACGGTGATTCCTTTCAAACGGCGCCCGTCTTTGTTAAAAATGCGAACGTTGCCGTTTTCTTTGTCCCATGAAATGTCGGCGCCCATTTTTTCCAATATGTCAATCATCGCGCTGTCGCCTTGCGCCGACGGGAAAAGGTTTTTGACGGTGATGTCGGCGCCGGGAATAAGAGCGCCGGCCGTTAACGCGTAAGAAACGGAAGAGAAATCCCCCGGAATTGTATAATCTGAAAGATTGTATGTTTGGTTTCCCGGAATCAGATATGAAAATCCGGCATCCTTTGTCCCGCCTGCATCCTTTGTCCCGCCTGCATCCTTTGTCCCGTCGGCGTTGTTTTGGGATTCGATGATACGGATGCCGGCTTTTTTCGCGATTTCAAGCGTAATGTCAACATACGGTTTTGATTTTAATTCGCCGTCAATGGACAGAACCGTTTCGCCGCCCAAAAGGGGGCAGGATAAGAGAAGCGCGGAGATAAATTGAGAACTCATGCCGCCGTCAATCGAAACGGCGCCGGGTTTGACGGGCCCTTTCACAATCAGCGGCGCGCAACCGTTGTTGTTGACGGAATAAGCCTGCGCGCCCATTTTGTTCAGCGTTTCCAAAAGAGGCGTGTTCGGCCTTTTTTGAATAGACGAATCTCCCGTCAATGTGATTTCCTCATCCATCAGACCCGAAAACGCGGTCATGAAGCGAAGCGTCGTTCCCGAATTGCCGATATCGACCGGCTGACCGGGGACGCGGGGTTTTCCGCCAAATCCGCAAACAACGACAACCGTCTCGTTGTCTGCCGCCTTTGTTTCTGTGACGTTTGCGCCAAACATCCGGCAGGCGTCCATCGTTGAACGGGTGTCGGCCGACAGCAGACAATGAGAAAGGCGGCACTCGCTTTGACCCAGAGACGCGGCAAAAATAGCTCGGTGCGTATAACTTTTAGAAGGCGGCGCGTCGATTGCGCCGAAAGGAACGGATTTTTTGACAGAGACAATCATGAGATGCTACTATTGTCTGAAAGAATAATAAGTTTTCACTTCCGATTCTCAAGGCGGCAATCGGCGCGTTTAAACCGCCGGTCAAAAAGAAACTGAAACATCGTTTTTTGGATTTCATAAAAACTGAAACGCCCCTTTTCCCGAAAACCCCAAAAAATAGTTTTTGAAAAGACGGCGTTTGTTTTTCGGGTTTAAAGAAAAGGGATGTTTCGGTTTGGAAGAAGATGAAGAAAATGAATGGTTTTCTGATTTGAAAAGAATGGAGAAAATGAAACATCATTTTTTGGATTATCATAAAAACTGAAACGCCCCTTTTCCCGAAACCCCAAAAAATAGTTTTTGAAAAGACGGCGTTTGTTTTTCGGGTTTAAAGAAAAGGGATGTTTCTGTTTGGAAGAAGATGAAGAAAATGAATGGTTTTCTGATTTGAAAAGAATGGAGAAAATGAAACATCATTTTTTGGATTTCATAAAAACTGAAACGCCCCTTTTCCCGAAACCCCAAAAAATAGTTTTTGAAAAGACGGCGTTTGTTTTTCGGGTTTAAAGAAAAGGGATGTTTCTGTTTGGGAGATAAATGAAGAAAATGAAACATCGTTTTTTGGATTTCATCAAAACTGAAACGCCCCTTTTCCCGAAAACCTAAAAAACAGTTTTTGAAAAAGCGGCGTTTGTTTTTCAGATTTTTAAGAAAAGGGATGTTTCCGTTTGGAAGAAGATGAAGAAAATGAATGGTTTTCTGATTTTTGAAGAAAAAAGAAAAAGAAAAAGAAATTTTTCAAAACGTCTCAGGACTCATAGGGTTCATCACAAGTCAGTTCAAACAATCATCATTGACATTTTGAAAAAATTAAATCAGTTTTTCGATTTCCGTTTTTATTTTTTGAGCTTCGCCCCGCGGGTCTTTGGCATTGTAAATGCTCCTGCCGGCAATCACCCAATCCGCGCCCGCTTTGATTGTGTCAGCCGCGCTGCCCCCCTGGGAGCCGACGCCGGGCGAAATGATTTTTAATTCGCCGCCAATCACGGCGCGCAATTCTTTAACGCGATCGGGCCTTGTTGCAGGCGCGACAATTCCAAAAGCGCCGGATTTTTTGGCAAGCGCCGCGATTTCTTTGGAAACGCGGTCATCAAAGAAATGATCCCCGCCCGGGTGGCTCATTTCGGCAACGGCGAAAACTTTTCCGCCATATTCGTTCGCCGTCTTCACGCACTCCGCCAGACTGTCCGGACCCGTAAATCCCTGAACAATGACGGCGGCGCATCCCGCTTTAAAGACGTGTTCGCAAATCAAGCGGTTCGTGTTCGGGATATCCGCGACCTTAAAATCAGCAATCACGGGCGCGTATTTTGCCAGTTTGGAAACAACGGACAGACCGGTTCCGAGAACAAGCGGATAACCGATTTTAACGGCGTCAACCAAATCGCCGACAGCCGCCGCCACTTCCAAAGCGCTCGCTTCATCCGTTACGTCCAACGCCAAAATCATACCGCTTTTCCGTTCAAAAACATTTTCAGACATATCTTCACCTTTTGTTCTTCCGACTTTTAGCTTTTCCCGCCTTTTAGTTTTTCCCGCTTTTTTCATTTATTATTTTCATTTATTATTTTCATTTCTTTTTTTCAAACGGCAGCGGGCCGCGCCGACGATCAGCGGCAGCGTGATGGTGGCGTCGGAATAAACCGTCACCATTTTGGATTTCGCGTTGGTTTTGCCCCAAGAAACCGCTTCATCCAGCGTCGCGCCCGACAAACCGCCTGTTTGCGGCGTATCCATGGTCAGCTGGATGGCATAATCAAATTCACGGGGCGTGACAAGCATGGTTTGGAAAATAAAGTTTTTCGGAACGCCGCCGCCGACGAAAAAGGCGCCGGCTTTTTCGGCTTCCCAGCAAATGTCCATCAAATCATGCATATCGGCGAGAGCGTCAACGACCAACGGATTTGTTTCTTTGTAAAGCCAAGCCTGAAGACCGATCACGGAATCGGGAAAGGCGGGGCAATAAACGGGAACGTTCATGTCATAAGCGGCTCTTAAAATCGAATCGGGATTATCAATGTTTTTGCCGATGTTCGCCATAAAATCCTTGATGGAAACCGGTTTATCCGCCGGAAGTTCGGCGATGATTTCCTGCAAAAAGACTTCAAACTCTTCAAAATGGTTGTCGGGCAAATAAACGTCATAGATGCGGTCAATCCCCTCTTCCCGAAGCTGAGCGTCATTGGCTTGGTCATCACCGATATAATGCGGCATATACAACCCTTCCAACGCGTCGTGAACCATGTTGGCGCCGGTCGTCACAAGAACATTGATGTAACCGTCGCGGATTAAGTCGGCAATGATTTTACGCATTCCCGCGGGAACCATGGCGCCGGCGAGCCCGAAAAACTTCACGGTCTTCTCATCCGATATCATTTCCGTAAAAACGTCAACCGCTTTCCCGATTCGGCGCGCTCCGAAACCGCAGCCGGAAAGCTGAGAAGCGAATTGGTCCAAATCCATCTCATCAGTAATCGCTGCCGGAATGATCGGCTTTGTTAAATTGCTTTGTCCTTCCGTGATACGCATAATTAATCCTCAAAAATTGTAATCTGTCAAAAAGAAGAATTGAACCATACAATTTAAAACAACCGATTCAATCGAAAAAAGGGAATAAAAGAAAAAAGGAAAAAGGGAAAAGGGGAAAACAAAAAGGAATTGAAAGGGAACAAAGAGAAACAAAAAGGAATCGAGTGGAAACAGAGATGAAACAGAGGTGAAACAGAG
Source organism: Candidatus Methanimicrococcus labiotermitis (assembly GCA_009784005.1). GTDB lineage: Archaea > Halobacteriota > Methanosarcinia > Methanosarcinales > Methanosarcinaceae > Methanimicrococcus > Methanimicrococcus labiotermitis. The sequence goes on along the minus strand of WRCE01000024.1, from coordinate 19,096 downwards.
GTAAAACCGACAAAACAGATGATGACAAACAAAAAACATTAAACCGACCTCCATTTTCGGAGTTGGGCGATGCGAAGCAGCGCACAAATCCGAAAATGGAGATTGCTGCAAAAAAATAAAGAGAAATAACAAACAGTAATTTTTTTGAAAAAAGCAAGATGAAAAGAGTGAAAACAAAGGAAAACAAAAAGGGAAAAAAGAGAAAAATGAGAAAAACAAAAAGGGAAAAAAGAGAAAAACAAAAAGGGAAAAAAGAGAAAAACAAAAAGGAAAAAAAGAGAAAAACAAAAAGGGAAAAAAGAGAAAAACAAAAAGGGAAAAAAGAGAAAAACAAAAAGGAAAAAAAGAGAAAAACAAAAAGGGAAAAAAGAGAAAAATGATTTTGCGATGAAGCAAAATCATAATCCATGAACTTGTTTAAAATCTGACTTGCGGCGCCGCTCTTTCTTCGGCTTCCGCTGTTTCAAAGAGTTCGCGCTTTTTAAAACCGGCAATCATCGCGACAATGTTTCTCGGGATGGTTTGAATCATGTTGTTGTATTTGGTGACGGTGTCGTTGTAGAATTGGCGCGCGTAAGCGATTTTATCCTCAGTTTCTTTAAGCTGCCTCTGAAGGTCCTGAAAATTCGCGTTCGCCTTCAAATCGGGATAATTCTCGGCAACCGCAAACAAGCTCTTCAATGTGGAAGAAAGCATGTTGGACGCTTCCGCGGCTTCGTGAGGGGTTTTTGCCTCCATCACGGCGGCGCGGGCTTTGGTGATATTTTCAAACGTATCTCTTTCGTGAGCGGCATAGCCTTTGACGGTTTCAACGATATTCGGGATCAAATCATATCTTCTCTTCAGCTGAACATCAATTTGACTCCAAGCGTTGTCCACAAAGTTGCGGCTCTTCACAAGACCGTTGTACATGGCCGCAAAAAGAACGACGACCAGCAGGATACAGGCGAGAAACGCAACGCCGATAATTAATCCAAGTACCATTTTTTAACTCCTTTTATTTTATTATTTTAACATATTTGCCGTAATTTTACCGTATATTCGAGTAACCCTTCAAGCAGTCTAATAGCCGTGATGGTTTATTAAAGTCATTGTTTCAATCATTGTTTCAGTCGTTCAAAGTCATTTACAACCATTGTCCGTTCAAAAAACGGCCGTTTCGGCGCGTTTCAGCGAAGACCTCCAAAGCCGCCGCCAAAGCCCCCGCCGATACCGCCCCTGCCAAAGCCGCCGCCGGGTCTGCCGCCTCCGCCGCCGCCTTGCTGAGGCGTTGATGCCGAATACGCTCCCCTCATGCTCATGTAGAAGAACGGATAGTAATAAAGGATGATGAAGTGGCTTCCTTGCATTTGCCCTGTCGGCGTTGAGAGTTTCATGTTTTTCAACGCCGTTTCCGCAACGCCCAGCGCCATCGCGTAAACGATGTAGTGGTCCCAAATGATAACGGAAGCGGGCGGATACTTTTCAATTAAAGAATAATTGGTCAGGTATTTTTCAAAGTTTTTCCATTTCAAATAAAAGACGCGGCCGTCTTGTGTCCATCGTCCCATCGTCTTTTTGAACACGCGCGGGTAAGCGATTAACGCGATGCCCAAAATGCCGCTGAGAATACAAAGGGAACCGACCGTTGCCGTCGCCGGGAAATAGTCGGAGGGCGCGGCGATTTCAGACAGGAAAAAGACCAAAAACGAGACGGCGAGAACGCCGATGCCCGTCGTTGAAAGCAAATGATTGCCTTTGCCGTCGAAATAATCATCGAATTTCGCCAATTCCGTTACTCTCGCGTTCCAACTGTTTAAGAAAGTGTAAAACGAATCATTCGCGCCCAGCTTCTTTTGGAAATCTTTCCAAGCAATTTCATTGTTGACGGCGTAACGCTGCAAAAACCGATAAACGTCGGTTTCAAAGCTTTCCAACTTAGAATCGGCCGCCCTCTCAAATTTCAAGGTGATTTCTCTCTTTTCTTTGCCGCGCCAATTGGCGGCCCCCGTTTCTCTGATGGACAAATAATCGCGGTCGACAAGACTCATGATGGTTGAAACAAAAGCGTTCATGTCAGGCTTCCCGTGGCCGGGAATAATGGCATTGACAATCGCCGGCTTCGTGTCGGTCGGCAGGTCGCGCTCATACAAAGCATGATAATTCACCTTGGGCTCGCGGCCGTGTCTGAAATATATCCGAACCGCCGAGGCTAACCCAAAAACGATCAAAAGAATTTCAAAGACCATAAAAAGATAGGGATAGTACGCTTTTCGCGCATAAGCCTTTTCTTCGGCGATAATTGAGTCCAACCCGTCCGCACGGATGATATTGACATAAGCCGGATTCGGATTTTCCATCCGCGGATAAACGATTCTGACATCGACCCAAGTGTAAGCCGGAATCCTCGCTGTCTCAATATTTGCAATCAGCGTCCGATTATCTCCGCTTCCCGTCATTTGAGACGAAACGTTCGTAAAAAAACTATTGGGATGCGTGTACATCAAATAATAATCTGAACCCGAGCCTGAACCGGAACCCGATCCCGAACCGGAACCCGATCCCGAACCGGAACCCGATCCCGAACCGGAACCCGAATTCGAATCGATTATCTTTTGGTCGGGAATATTTTGAATGGTAATCGTCGTGTTCAAATGATTCACAGGCCGGTCCCACAAATTGCTCCACAGGATATAATTGAACTCCGTGACATCGTTGTAAACGTTAATCCCGCCGTGATATTCATATGACAAAACAAACGTTATCGCCGAGGGATTCGGCTGAGGCAGCCGGGATACAAATTCATAGCCGTTTGACACTTTTCTGACATTAAACGACGAACTCGGATACCCCGACAAATACCCCGTCGCGTTATGGACCGTGATGCCGTTTTCCGTGAAAACGACGCGGAAAACTTCATTATATGAGTCGCCCGGGGACGTATAAAGTGAATAATGGATTCTTTCGGTCACGTGCGTTATACCGTTTTCGTCAACAACAATGTCGGCGTCAACGCGGTCAATCGAATATGACTTCGCGGCCGCGCCCGGCATCATCATCAGAAAAACGGCGGCAATCACAAATAACACAACAGCGGATCGCAAAAAGAAGTGTTTGGATTTATCGGAAATCATGAATATTCAACCGTTTCGATTTTTAAAATTGTTCTGTAATATCCCATTATCCCGTTCCGATATTAATAAATTAAGATGAGCGCCCCGAGATGTTAATACCCTGTTTCGTATTAATCGAAAGGATAACAAATATTATCACCAATAATGACATTTTCATAATTATGTCTCCAAAAGAACAATATCGGGAAAAAGAGCAATCAAAATCCGAAAAGACGAAAACCGTAATCGGAAAGTCGAATGCAGCCGGCAAGTCGAATGCAGCCGGCAAGGCGAATACAGCAGCAAGTAAAACAAACGCGGCGGGTGAGAAGAAACCGGTAGGCAGGCCGAGAACGGTAAATAAGACGAACGCAACAGGTGAGAAGAAAGCAGTAGGCAGGCCGAGGACGGTAAGCAAGACAAACGCGGCAAGCAAGACAAACACGGCAAGCAAGACAAACGCAGCGAGAAAGACGAATGCGGTAAGCAAGACAAATGCGGCAAGCAAGACAAACGCGGTAAACAAGACGAATGCGGCAAGCAAGACAAATGCGGCAAGCAAGATGAAGACGGTAAACAAGACGAAAACATCAAAAAGCCTGCACCGAACTTACCCGATTGACGAACAGGATGAAAGCACGTTGGTGTTTACGGCCGTCTCCAGCCAAACGCGCCAAAAACTGATGCAGCTGCTGGCAGAAGATGACCGCCACATCTCCTCGTTGGCGCGCGAATTGGGCATATCGGTCCCCGTGACTTCAAAACACATCAAAATCTTAGAAGACGCCGAAATGATTTACCGGAAAGTATACGGAAAAACGCATGTCTTTTCGCTCAAGAAAAAGAGTTTCAGCAGCGCTTTTGACCCCTTCGCGCCGATAAAAAAATTAGAAGTCAAGAAAGGAACGACACTCATGGAAGCGTTCAAGCGCGTCGCTGTCGTTGAAATCAAAAACATTGACGGCCGAGATTTTATCGTCGCTGCCGACGGCGAAGAAGGATTCTACCTGTACGAAGTCAACGGTAAACTGATTGACCAAAGAGCCGAAGATTTCATTCTGGAAGAAGACGCCGTTGTCGAGTGGAAGCGGCTGGAGCCTGTCACAAAAAAGAGACTGATTGTTTCCGTGACAGACGATGACGTCAAAGAAAGAAAAAAAGGATTTTATGAAACCTACAAAGAACGCGAGGCAGAAAAGGCAGCCGAAGCAATGAAAGCCGCCGAAGCCGAAAGGGCCGAAAGGGACGCCGAAGAAGCAAAAGCAGCAAAAACAGCAAAGGCAACAAAAGCAACAAAAACAGCAAAGGCAGCAAAAACAGCAAAGGCAACAAAAACAGCAAAAGCAGCCGGTGCCCCCGATGCTCCTGAGACCCCCGAGCTGCCCCGCAAAAGAAGAAGAGGATATTATGAAAGCCTCTTTTGAGGCTTAACGATTCTTTTTTTCTTCATTTCCCTTTTTTTATTTCCCTTTTTTCTTTTTTCCCTTTTTTCATTATTCCATTTTTTTCATTACCCTTTTTTCATTACCCTTTTTTCATTACCCTTTTTTCATTACCCTTTTTTCATTACCCCTTTTTCATTACCCTTTTTTCTTTATTTCTTCTTTTTCTTTATTGCTCTGTTTCCTCTTATTTTTTCGGCGGGAATTCCTTTTTGAAAAAATGGCAATAGTGATGACGGCAAGAGCTGTCAGGCCGATAATTAAAATGATATACAAAGGTTCGGAAATCAAATCCGGCCGGATATACGTTCCGTTACCGGAGGGGTTTTCGGGACGAACGGGAACAGACGGGTCATCTAAGACGCCGGCATACAATATCCAATCTTCAGACGCGGAATAATTGCCGAAACTCGTGTCGTATAACTGATAAACATTTGAAAAGCCCGCAAGAACCTGAGAGCTGTTCAAATACAATTTATCCAGCGTCATCACCAAAACCAAATTGATTCCTTCTGAATCTTGGCGATAGCATTGAACGGATTCGCCTTCCTTTAAAACAACGCTCCCGAGCGTATCAGGCGTGGAATAATTGCTTCTGAATTCAATTAAAACGTTATCGGCGCCAAACCCTATCAAAGAGACGGAATACCCCTGCTGAAAAATGTGAGGCATCTCGTCGCGAAGAATAACATAGCCGTCAATAATGAAAGCGTCGGCGAGATTTTTTTCCTCGGCGACAGCAGGCGGCACAAATAATACGAAAACAACAAAAAGCAAAGCTAAAAGAAGGGCGGGAAATGAGAACCGCCGTTTTGGGACGGACAGAGCGCCTTTTAAAATTTTTCTTTCTGAAAAGATTCTTTTTATCGGGAACCGAATAGTTTCATCTCCGTTTTGAATTGCATTTTGAATTGCATTTTGAATTGTCATTTTGAAGTCATCAGTTCTTGGAGTAGATACACCGGCCGGCAATGATTTCTTCAATAGTGCCGTCATTTTTCTTCAGCATGAGCGCGCCTGTCTTGGAAATACCGATAACGACTCCCTCAACGATCCGATTAGGCATTTTGACGTTGACCCGCTTGCCGATTGTATCCGACAGGGATATGATCTCATCCAAAATTTCATTGAACGGGCGCGTACTGAAACGAATGTATTCCTGTTCCATTTCATACAATAATTTTTGCAAAAACTCAACGCGGTCAATGCTTTTCCCCATCTCGTCGCGCAGCGTTGTCGAATTTTCGCGAAGTTCGTCGGGAATGTCTTTTGAACTCATATTGGCATTGATGCCGATGCCGATAATAACAAATTCGACCGTATCGATTTCCGCGTCGACCTCTGTTAAAATGCCTGACACTTTTTTGCCGTTAACTAAAATATCATTCGGCCATTTGATTTTGGCGTCAAGGCCGTATGATTTCATCGTTTTGGCGACGCTGAGACCAAAAGTCAATGTTAAGCGAGACGCAAAGCTGAGCGCGATGCGCGGCTTTAAAATCGTTGAAAACCAAATGCCGCCCTTAGGGGAAGCCCATTGACGCCCAAGCCTGCCGCGGCCGCCGGTCTGCTGTTCCACGACAACAATTGTTCCTTCCTCAGCGGTCGGCGCCATTTTTTTGGCGATGTCGTTAGAAGAGCCGGCTTCATCATAATAAAAAATGTTTTTGCCGAAAAGAGTTGTTTGCAGACCGGAGAGAATTTCTTCGGGGTAAAGCAACTTCGGAACGGATTTCAAAACATAACCCTTCTTCGGCGCGGATGAAATTTCGTAACCGTCATCCTTCAAACCCTTGATATATTTACACACCATCGTTCTGGAAATACCAAGCTCTTTGCCGAGCTCCTCGCCGGAAACGGCCTTTCCGTTCGCGACTTTGAACGCGTTGATAATTTCCGCTCTTTTGCTTTTCATCCAAAATTCACTTTCCTGCAATCTTAAGGTTAACAAATTAACTCTTAAATTTTAACAAAGCAGTCTTTCTAAAGTCTTTCTTAATTAATACGTCAACAATCTGCGTCAACAATCACGTCAACAATTGCGTCAACAATCACGTCAACAATTGCGTCAACAATCACGTCAACAATCACGTCAACAATCACGTCAACAATCTGCGTCAACAATGTATGTTAACTCTGTACGTCAACAATTTACGTCAACGATGTACGTTAACAATGTCATTTTTCAAGGTTAACAATTAACTTATGTTTCACATTCGGGTTATATAAATGTATTTAAAGATGAGTCGTCAAAAAACAAAAAAAAATAAAAGGCTTATTTCGAGCCTTTTTTACTTTGCTTCTTGGAATCAACTTCGGCGATATTGGCCATATAGCTGCTGACAGCCGCGGTAATCGCCGCCACGACGATTTCGTCGTTGTCAAGCGCTGACGCGAGCGTTGCGCCTTTGACGGAATCGCGTTCCAAAACACCCTTGACCGCCGCAATGATATTGTTGTCCTCGATGAATTTCGTAGACAGGTTGCCTTTCTCAAACTCTTCGTTTTCCATAATGGCTTTATGGAAAGGAATGTTGGTCGTCACGCCGATAACCACATATTCGTAAAGCGCGCGCTTCATTCTGGCAACGGCTTCATCGCGGTCGGCGCCGTAAGCGCACAACTTGGAAATCATTGAGTCGTAAAAGGGCGAAATCGTGTAGCCGGTGTGAACACCGCTGTCAACGCGTATGCCGGGGCCGCCGGAAGAGCGGTATCTGCGGATTTTCCCGGGAGACGGCGCAAAGTCGTTTAACGGGTCTTCGGCGTTGATACGGCACTCGATAGCGTGGCCGCGAATGGCAATGTCTTCCTGCTTGATTGTCAGCGGAAGGCCGGCGGCGACCTTAATCTGTTCTTTGACCAAGTCAATGCCCGTCACCAATTCGGTAATACAGTGTTCCACTTGAAGGCGAGTGTTGACTTCAAGGAAATAGAATTGGCCGTCGGAATAAATGAATTCAACCGTTCCGGCGTTGGAGTAACCGACAGCTTTGGCGGCGCGGACAGCCGCTTCACCCATTCTTTTTCGAAGTTCCGGCGTCATAATCGGCGACGGCGCTTCTTCGATTAACTTTTGGTGGCGGCGCTGAATGGAACATTCGCGGTCGCTCACATAAATCACATTGCCGAAATTGTCAGCCAAAATTTGGATTTCAATGTGGCGGGGGTTTAAAACGTATTTTTCAATAAAAACGGAAGAGTCGCCGAAAGCGGAGCCCGCCATTCTCATTGTTGACTCAAGCGCTTCTTTGAATTCGTCTTCGCTGTTGACAACGCGCATACCGATGCCGCCGCCGCCGGCTGAGGCTTTAATCAAAGCCGGATATCCGATTCTTCGGCCGACTTCAATCGCTTCCTCGACATCGGAAACCGCGTCAACCGTTCCGGGAACGGTCGGGATGTCCGAGCTTTTGGCAATTTTGCGGGACTCGATTTTGCTGCCCAATTTTTCAATAACGTAGGAAGAAGGACCGATAAAGGTAATGCCTTCTTCTTCACAGCGCTGGGCGAATCTGTAGTTTTCGGAAAGAAAACCGTAGCCGGGGTGAACAGCGTCACAGCCGGTACTTTTGGCAATCTCGACGATTTTTTCAATATTCAGATAACTCTGGCTTGACGGCGCGGGACCGACATGCGCCGCTTCATCAGCATACATCGCGAAGAGCGCTTTGTTGTCGGCGTCGGAATAAATAGCAACGGTTTTAATGCCGAGTTCCCGGCACGCGCGCATGACACGAATGGCAATTTCTCCGCGGTTAGCGACAAGGACTTTCTGAAACAGTGGTTCTGCCATTTGAAAATCCTCCGTTACTCAATAATCATCAAAGCGTCGCCGCCGGCAACAGTGTCGCCTTCGGCAACCATGATTTCTTTAACAGTTCCGGAGCGGTGCGCGCTGACGCCGTTCTCCATTTTCATGGCTTCAATCACACAAACGACATCGCCTTCATTGACGTGCGCGCCGACTTTTGTTTTAATGGAAAGAACCATGCCCTGCATGGAACTGGTGACAGCGCCGGCGTTTGCGGCCTTTGACTTGTTGTCAGCGCCGGGTGAAGCGGCCGCGCCGTTTCCTTTATTGTTGGCGGCAACAATGCTGTATCCTTTCGGCTCGACTTTGACATCATAGGCGCTGCCGTCGACTTCAACGCGGAATTCGGTCGGAATGCCGTTCGTTTCAGCGGCGGCGGAAACGGGAACAGTGCAAGTGCAAATCAGTTCTTCTTCTTCGGCTTCGCCTTTTAAGAACTTCGGCGCGATTGCCGGGTACAAAATGTAAGTCAAAACATCCTCAACGGATTTGGCAATGCCCATCGCTTCGGCTTCCGCTTTCATCTTCTCGTATTCCGGCGGGAGCAAGTCGCCCGGGCGAACGGTAATCGGCTGTTCGTCGCCGATAATCAGAGAGAGCATTTCGGGAGAGATCGGGACCGGCGTTTTGCCGTAGAAACCGCGGGCGTAGTCTTTCACTTCTTTGGGAATGACTTTGTAACGCTCGCCCATAATCACGTTCAAGACAGCCTGTGTTCCGACAATCTGACTGGTCGGCGTCACGAGGGGCGGGAAACCGAGTTCTTCGCGAACGCGCGGCATTTCGGTCAAAACGTCTTGGAATTTGTCAATCGCGTTTTGTTCTTTGAGCTGAGAAACCAAGTTGGACAGCATACCGCCCGGAACCTGATAACGAATAACATTCGGGTCAATGGTTTCAGAAATCGGGTCGCAGATGGAGTTGTATTTCTCCTTCAGTTTTCTGAAAAACGGCGTGATTTCATTGAATTTTTCAAGAGAAATTCCGGGGTCGTGTTTGGTTCCCATTAATGAAGCGATAATAGCTTCCGTCGGCGGCTGTGAAGTGCCCCAGCCGAACGGAGAAATGGCGGTGTCAATGACATCGGCGCCGGCTTCAACGGCCGCGTAGTAAGTAATGGGCGCCATACCGGATGTGCAGTGGGAGTGAACGACAACAGGAACAGAAAGTTCTTTCTTCATGCCGGAAACGATTGCGGTCGCTGCCGCGGGTGAGAGAAGTCCGGCCATGTCTTTGATACAAATCGAGTGACAACCCATCTCTTCCAGCTGCTTGGCCATATTGATGAATGTCTCAGGCGTGTGGACGGGGCTGATTGTGTAGCTGACCGTTCCCTGCGCGTGGGCGCCGATTTTAATAGCGGTGCGGATAGAGACTTCAAGGTTTCTGAAGTCGTTGAGCGCGTCAAAAATACGGAAAATGTCAATACCGTTTTCGTAAGATTTCGTCACGAATTTTTCAACGGTATCATCAGAATAATGGCGGTAGCCGACGAGGTTTTGGCCGCGGAGAAGCATTTGAGCGGGTGTCTTCTTCATGCGCGATTTGATGTCCCTGAGTCTCTGCCACGGGTCTTCGTTGAGATAGCGTATGCAGGTATCAAACGTTGCGCCGCCCCACATTTCTAAAGAGTGGTATCCGACATCGTCCAGCTGTTCAACAATATCTAAAATATCACGGGTTCTCATACGTGTCGCAATCAAAGACTGATGTGCGTCACGAAGAGCGGTTTCTGTAATTTTTACGGCCATAGTTCAGCTCTCCATTTATTTGTTATAATTTACAATTTGTAATAATTTCAAAATTTTAACTTTAATCGATAATTAATCGATAATTAATCAGATAATAATCAGATAATTAATCAGATTGAATCAGATTGAATCAGATTGAATCAGATTGAATCAAATTGAATCAGATTCAATCAATACATTCACAATTTTACAACATCCTGTTTTTGAGTATTATCCGGAGTTAACAGAAACAAAAACAGGTTTTTAGGTTTATGCGAAGTGGCTCAAAAAGGAATGTAAACTATAAATATATTTCCAAAATGTTTACAATTTATAATTGAAACCGTCAGCGGATTTTCGTGTTTAAACGGCGAAACGATGTTAATTCGGCGCAATGAATAAATGAACAAATGGACATAAGAATACAAAGAATTAATTAAAAATTTATAATTCACAGTTCAAAATCCAAAGTTCAATCAAATTCAAATTCAATCAATTCAAATTCTATCAAATTAAAATTCAATCAAATTCAATTCAATCAAATTCAAAGTTCAAAATTAAACATAAAAATGAGGAATTCAAATGGTTTTTAGAAAATGCAAAATGACCAACCACGCTCTTCGAAAGTTGGAATATGAGTACAATCCTGTTGCCGGCACGTCAAATATTCAGATTAAAACGGGGTCAAACGCGAAAGTCCCGATCAATGATTTAAGCAAGCCCTGTATCATTGAATGGGGCATCGACGCAACGGCGGAAAACAACATAATGAGTTTAAAATGTGTTGTGCTGTTTTATTTTAAAGTGGACGGATCTGATGATTATGACATTGAAGAACTGCGGCAGTATGTCTTGGAAAACGGAAATCCGGCCGCTTACAAAAAAATGACCGAAATCGTCAAAACGATAACGGGCTTTTCAAATACAAACCCCCTGATTCTGCCGCCATATCAAGCGGTTGCACAGAAGAAAGCTGAAAATGACCGAGTTTGAATTTTGAAAACTCCTCATTTTTCAACTCTTCATTTTTCAAACTCTTCATTTTTCAAACTCTTCATTTTTCAAATTCCTCATTTTTCAAATGCTTCATTCTTTCTCGAATTTGTAAAGCATGTCTGCTTTCGCGATTATCCTAAAAAAAAAGATTTGGAAGAAGTTTGAAACTTCTTCGCAATTTTATTATTTTATTTTTGACGCTTAAAGCATCATTCTCATGTCCATGCAGTATGCGGTGACGCCGTCTTCCATGATTCTCATCGGGTTGACTTCGAATTCCTGGATTTCGGGGAAGTCGCACACAAGCTGGGCCACTTTAACGATTGCGTCGGTGAGAAGGGCCATGTCGACCGGTTTCGCGCCGCGGGCGCCTTCAAAGATCTTGGAGGATTTGATGGAGCGAACCAAGTGTTCGGCTTCGTCTTTGTTAAGCGGCGCAACGCCGAAGGAAACGTCTTTTAATATTTCGACATAGATGCCGCCGAGACCGAACATGACCAAGGGGCCGAAAGTCGGGTCGCGGACCATGCCGATGATGATTTCAGTGCCGTTTCCGAGCATCTGCTGGAGCTGAACGCCTTCAAGACGGGCATTGGGGACGTGGTGTTTCACATCAACCATCATCTTGTCATACGCGGCTTTGACTTCGTCTTTGTTTTTCAAATTCAAGCGAACGCCGCCCGCGTCGGATTTGTGGGTAACGTCAGGGGACATGATTTTCATGACAACGGGATAGCCCATCTTTTCTGCGGCAGCGACGGTTTCGTCAACAGTCTTTGTTTCGGCGTAGCCGACGACCGGGAGACCGTAGGCGCCCAAAATGTCAATGGATTCCAAACCGAGAACAGTGTTTCCGGCAGCTTTCGCTTTGTTGATGATTTGTTCGGCTTTCGCTTTGTCAACTTTCGCTGTTGCGGGCGCTTTGAAGTCGGTTGCCAAAATGTCGGCGTAGTCACAAAGAGCGCGCATGGTTTCAATTGCCGCTTCAGGATAAGTGTAGGTGGGGATGCCGGCCTTTTGAAGCAGTTTTTCGCCGGGCGCCATTAAGGTGCCGCCGAAGAAGACACAAAGAATCGGTTTTTTGGCTGTCGGGAAGCGGTCAATGACGAGCTGCGCGGTGTTTTCGACTTCCGTCACGGACTGCGGAGTCACGAGGAAGATGATACCGTCAACGCTGTCGTCTTCAAGAGCGACATCAAGAGCCAATGCGTATCTGCCGGGTTTGGCGTCTCCCAAAACGTCAATCGGGTTTTTGGCGCTGGCGGCTTCGGGCAATGCGTCCTTTAACTTCTTGTAGTTGGAGTCAGCGATTTTTGCCATCTGCATGTTGTTGTTAATCACAGCGTCCGTTGCCATAATACCGGGACCGCCGGCATTTGTAATGATAGCGACATTTCTGCCTTTCGGGAGCGGGCAGGCGGAGAACGCAATGCTGTAGTTCATCATTTCATCCAACGCGGAAGCGCGAATCACACCTGACTGGCGGAAAGCGGAGGCATAGGCCTGGTCTGCGCCGGCGATAGATCCCGTGTGGGAGGAGACGGCGGCGGAACCGGCATCGGTTGTGCCTGATTTGATTAAAATGATGGGCTTCTTCTTGCAGGCAATCTTGGCGGCTTCCATGAAGGCGGGGCCGTCAACGATTTCTTCCAAATAAGCGGCGATGACTTTTGTGTTGGGGTCAGAGGCGAAGTCTTCCAAACAGTCTTTTTCGTTAACGCCGGCTTTGTTACCAAGAGACACGACGCGGGAGAAACCGACGTTTCTGGCATCAGACCAGTCAAGCATCGCTGTCATGATAGCGCCGGACTGGGACATGAATGCGATGTCGCCGGTGATGGCCATCAATTTTGCGAATGACGCGTTTAACTTAGCGTGTGTGTCCATAATGCCGAGGCAGTTCGGACCGACAAGTTCCATACCGTATTTGCGGCAGGCGGCGGCAATGTCTTTTTCCATTTCGGCGCCAACGGGGTTCACTTCTTTAAAACCGGCGGAAATGACGACAACGCTTTTGACCTTGGATTCGCCGCAGTCAACGATGGACTCGAGGACAAATTTGGAAGGAATGCAAAAAACAGCTAAATCCACCGTGTCGGGACAGGCGGAAACAGACGGGTAAGCTTTTTGTCCCATCACTTCGGTAGCGTTTGTATTGATCGGGACGACTTTTCCCGGAAAACGGTCAAGTAAATTTTTCATGACGGAGTAACCGATTTTTCCTTCGGTGTCCGATGCGCCGATAACGGCGACTGTCTGGGGTTTAAACATATTGAGCATGCATATTCTCCTTAAATTTACCCTTAATTCGGGTTTTTGGATTCTTGTCACGGTTTTCGCTCAAACAGAAAACGATGGATTATTTATTGTGAAACCCAATGAGGCTGAATTTCAACATCGGCTTTCGCCGCTTATCCGTTTTTCGTATTTGGTTGATGCTGACCGGAAAAGGAGGCGCGTTTTTGGAGCCGTTTTGCTCCGCAACCGAACATCGTTTCGTTTTGTCCTTTTGCGGCGATATCTGCCACATTACATTTTATCAGCTTATCAGCTGAATCACTTGAATCGCTTCAAATGTAATGATTGATGAGTTAAATTGAACGCTTGTATATAAACGTGATTCCCCGAAAGGATATTGATACAAAAAAATGACAAATAAACCGTAAAAAATACACAATTATCACGGGAAATAATGCTCGAATAAAAGTAATAAATGCTCGAATTAAAGGAAAAAATGCTCAAATCAAAGGAAAAAATGCTCAAATCAAAGGAAAAAATGCTCAAATTAAAGGAAAAATATCAAAATTATAATAAAAATATCCAAATAGCCGGCTCTTTTCATTATGAATAATTTCATTTGAATTATCCAAAGTTTTGCTGTCTGTTTTTGACAAAACATCATTTTTCAACTGTTTTTTTGAGCACTGCTTTTTCGACAACGGGAATATCCTTTGCATATGCTAAGAACAGATCAGGCGCTTCTGCCTTTAACAGATCACCGTTTATGATTGTACGAACTCCAGGAACGCGGTATTCAACGACTCCTGCGCCGGTTTCGTACTTTAACAGTCGATGTTCTTTCATGATTGCGATTATTTCTTTCTCTTTCTCTTTTTTGAGAGCATCGTATTTGTCGGCAAGCTCGGACAGGACGGCAAAGTCAGTGATTAAGACTGCAAGTTTTCGCTTGTCTTCATCTTCACGCGCTGTGTTGATTTGTCCTTTGTCATTCAAGTTCCTTCTCGGCATATCTTATCGTCCTATCTTATCGTCCATTTCTCTCAAGTGATGCTTTTAATATCCGAGTCATATTTCTCTCATCCTTAATTCACTTTCTACCATTGTTCTGTCACTCCTGTTTTGTCGGGAATTTTTCTTGATTAATTCGTTTTGCGGCCATTAAACCGCGATTGTGTTCGATGTCAGTTTCTTTCTTACTGCCATCAGGTCTGAAAGGTTTGAATCCGCCGTTGCCGACATCTTCGCCAAACAAAAACTTTGAATCTTCTTTTTCAGTCAGATCCTTGATTTGTTTCTTCCTTTCCGTTTCATAATTTTCATCATCGGCATCTTCACCAATTTCAGCCAACAGCGCTTTAACCGCTGTCTTGTTCCTTGCTTTTGATTCAGTCAAAACGCGTTCATCAATGGAATCACGTTTCATCTTCCTCATTTCAGCAGCGTGTGCCTTTTCGGCATCTTCACGCTTTTTTGCATCTTTGGCATTCTGAGATTTCAACTCAGCAATTTGCTTTTGAAGATTTTCGGTATCCGAGTCATACTTCTCTCGTTCCTTAATCCACTTTTCAAGTTCGGCTTTCGTTCCTTCCAAAGCCTTTTTCTTCTCGATTTCTTCGTTGAGACGTTCAAGAGGGACGTATCCTTTCTCGCCTTTCTCGTTGCTGATTTCATCAAGAACTTTCTTTGCTGTAGTCTCATCGAGACCGAGTTCTGTTAACTTCTTTAAATCCATTTCTAAAACTCCGCGCTCGTTTTTTACGGGAGTGACGACCCCGACGCACTGTTTTTAAAAATAAAGATTGGAGAAGGCGAAAACGACAAGGGAAAACGCCTTCAGGTATTTGGTCAAGTGACGTAACGAAGCTTAACCAACACCCTCCGCCAACCTATATATAAAAGAAGGCGGATTAAGTATTTAAATATATCCCGAGCATATAAATAAAATGAAAGTATTTCGAGAATATATATTTGACTTACGCTGATTTTTAAAAAACGTGTGCAGTATAGAGAAAGATTTTATTGACGAATGAAAAAAAGAAATATCACAAAAAGGTGTTTTGCGATATTGGAATGTGTTTTAAAGAAAAAATTAAGAATCGCCAAAAAAATATTTATACATGGCGTCGGCATCATTTCCAATTTCTTTTAATGTTGTTTTCAACTCACGACGCGCTTTATCAAGACTTCCCTCTGTTTCGCCCCCTGTTGTTACATTTAAATCAGTTTCAAATTCTTTAAGAATTGGTCGTATTTTGTCCCTGTCTTCTTGTTTAATATTTTTCCATAAATGTATTGGCATTGTACAGATGCACATTTATATCCCCTCGATTCCGTTTATATCCATAGCTCCAATTAATATATCATGGAAAAAATTCCAATCATCGTTCAACATTTCTTCCGTCATTGGATTTGTGATAGGTATTCCTTTATTTATATTGTCCAAAATTTGATCTAATTTGCTCAAATAGTATGCTTTTTCATAATTATCAATAGGAAGAGAATCTAAAACCCTGTTTAAAAGATTTTCTTTGTTGTCTGTTATATATGTGACATATTGTTTAGAGTATTCTAATAAATCTAATTTCTGAGTATAAATGCTTATGTATTTTTCCCATTTTGCTGTCCTATTTGTACCGAACCTGAATTTTGATGACACTTCGCCGAAGTCAGCAATCGTTTTACAATTTTTGAATTCCGGGAACAAAGTTTTTAATTTTGGGAGATTATAAACAAGTATTTTTGGGTATGCAGGATGCAACGTATTCCCCCTTAAACTTGACAGAAAAACAGCTGATGTTTCAGCCATCGTTTCTTCGATATTTCCCCATTCATATCTACCGATTTTATTTTTATCAGATTGTAAACCATTTGCTGAAGCGTGGAAAGCCTCGTGATCTATTGTTTTTTCAACATATTCTTGTTTTCTCGTAGTCGGGTAATCGATTTCATAACTGTTTATTACAACAATCTCTTTTCCGCCGCCGATGTCTTTCCATTCAATTCCGCATTGTCCATTTGCGCCAATTAAATGTACCATTTCAACAGGAAGATTTATATTTTGTTCTTTCAATAATTTCTCAGCTATCTCTTTTAAGCTTCCGTTTTTATGTATTTCTGTTATTTTTTGACCGTAGTCTGAATCAGACATTCCTGCAGGCTTAACGATTCCATGTGTCGTTTTTGTAACAAACGTTTCCCTCCACTCTTCATATGTCATATCCGCCGGAACAGAATATGTTGTCCCATCCGGCCTGCGTGCAATCCTTTCCGCGCCCCAATCCGCCATGTCATCAAAATACGGCACGGTCGTACACCTGCAATTCGGATGTAACGGCGGCGCTGTTTGTCCGACTTTAAATTCTGACATTTTTGCATGCTTTCCGTCAAGCCTGCCGCACGTTTTGCACGCCGTTTCGTCAAGTGTTGCAATGAATTGGAATTCTTGAACGCCTAAATCTGAAAACGAATCCTTTTGAGCCTCAGAAGCGAAATGAGCCGATTCGGTCATAATCAGCCTGCCGGCTTGCGTCTTCGATGTTTCAAACTTGTGAGCAATGTTTCTTATCGCTCTGTCCGGCGCTTCGCCTCTCATGAGCATTTGCGCCATTTCAGTCTTCAGCGTGTGACAAAGTTCTTCTTGCTGTTTCCAAACCCGATCTGAAAACGTCAAGCCGTCAGCAGTCCAAGGTTTTGACATGACGCGTTCAATTTTCTTTTCGTTGAGCTTTTGAATCGGCCAGCCAATTCCTGCACCTTTCTGAACCTCATAAGCCGTCCCATAATAACCACTTGCATAAATGCCTTTAGAAAGGTCTGCAAGTTCGTGAAGCTGTTTTGCATACAAAACTTCGGCTTGGTGCAACATCTGCGTTTGTAGGGCTTCCAATCGGCTGATGTTTGACCGTGCGGTCATAGATTCAAGTTGTTTCACCCAATTTTTATTATTGCCTTTTTGCCCGAGTTTGAGATAATCGCCGACGTTTGCTTTAAAAGCGTTCAATTCCGGAGATGTCAAAAACCTTCTCGCGTCCGCCAAAGTCATTCCTTCAGCAGTCGCATACCTCGCATACCAAGCCCTAATCTCCTTTTCAACGTTTGCCGCTGCTTTAAGGTACTCCTGATTCATTTCATTGTAAAGCCGTACCCCTCGCCGCATTTGTGCCCGCTGTTGCGCTTCAAGTCTCCTCTTCCAATATGATGCACTTCTATTCGTTTTCATCACCGCTTTTCTTTCCTTAAAGTAGAATCGTAAAAATTTTTACCGAGATTCATTGTACAAAAAGGACAATTTAGAGATTTTCTCCGAAATTGGCATCATCGTTTTCTTCGTTGTTCATCTGCATCGTTGCGAGGTATATTTCATCGCGTTGGCGTTGGTCTTCCTCTTCAGCAGCGATTCGTTTCATCTCCTCCTCCGGATCGTTCACGAATGGAACTTGTTCGACTTGTGTACGCCGTGATACAATTCCGGTCAATTTCGTCAGGTCGTCAATGATTGTACTTTCGTCCACGATTGTGTCGCGGTTGAAAATGACGGAAACGGATTGGTCGTAAAACTGACCTTTTCCTTTGAAGTCGAGGTATTTGTCAACGAAGTAAAACAGAGTTTCAAATGCGCCGATAAACCTGTCTCGTTTTTTGGCATTATTTCAAAGACTATAGCAATATGAAATCCTTTGACCTGCCTTTGATAATTATTTTCGCGCAACAGCCCCGACAAACCAAACCTTTTAATAAAATCATCGCGAAAAGTGATACCGGCGATTAATATGACAATCATTGAAGCGACCGACAAAACCTGGGATGACATCATCTCAAATAAGGAAAAACCCGTAATAACCATGTTCTACATGGAAACGTGCTCGCATTGCCAAAAAATGAAACCGGTTTTTGAAGACCTGGAAAAAAGGTACGGCGGCAAAGTGTCATTTGCCCGAATCAATGCGATGGACTACCTCAATATCACCCGAAGATACGGCATCGTTGCCGCGCCGGGTTTCAAATTCTTCAAAAGCGGAAAACTGCTCAACGAAGAAAACGAAGTCATAAAACCCGAACAGCTGGAACAAGTCGCGATAAAATTGATGAACGGGTAATTTAAGCCAACGAAATGAACCGTTGTTAACCGTTTTATTATTTCAAAAAACCCGAACGCCCCTTTTCAAAAAACCTCAAAAAGATGGGGGGATTGAAAAACGGCGTTCACTTTTCCTTTTTTCTCAATAAACCCTTTTTCTCTTTATGATTTTTCTCGAAAAACCCTTTTTCTCTTTATGATTTTTCTCGAAAAACCCGAACGCCCCTTTTCAAAAAAACTCAAAAAGATGAGGGGATTGAAAAACGGCGTTCACTTTTTCCTTTTTTTCTCAAAAAAACCTTTTTCTCTTTCAATTCAACGGATATTCTTTCAATTTTACAAATAGCCGATAAGCTGAAAAAATCAATTTCACAAAGCTGATGCTGAAAAAACAAATAAAAAACAAATTTTTCAAATAACCGAAAAAATCTCAAAAAAAAGGAAAATGCCGCCGGGGAAACCGGCGGATTGTTTAATTTTATGTTTTATGAAATTATTTGGCCGGGATGACCAATGTTCTTTCACCGGCAGGCTCGAATTCTCTGAGTGCGCCGCGACCGAATTCGAATCTCGGTCTGGTGAAGTCGAACGGAAGGAGGTCGTCTGCGAAACAGACTTTGACCAACGGGTTGACGGTGTAGGCATCGCCTCTTGTGGAGTGTGCTGCCATTGCAATACCGGCATAGCCGCCCTGGTGACCGACG
>WRCE01000023.1 GCA_009784005.1 Candidatus Methanimicrococcus labiotermitis | reverse complement strand
TAAAAAGTATTTTTATCTTCATTTAAAGGAATGTGAATTTAGATATAATTGTAGGAATGAGAATTTATATCAAAAAATCTTAAAGATAATAAGAAAAAATCCTCTATTCTACTCATGACCCTTTTTTGATTATATTTTGATTATATTTTGAGCACAGATGACCATGTCCATTCCTGCCGACCCTGCTGTTTCTGCCGACCCTGCCGACGCCGATTATAAAAAAACGATTCTCATCGTCCGCTATGGCGAGCTGTCGCTGAAGAGCAAAGGCGTCCGTGACCGATATGAACAGATTTTGAAAAACAACATTCAGCAGATGCTTGACTATTGCGGCGTTTCGTATTCTCAGGTTCAGCGCGACTTTGGCAGGATTTTTGTCTATACCGAGGATGCCGGCGCAGCTGCCGCGATCAGCCGCGTTTTCGGCGTTGTCAGCGTCTCTTGGGCTTATGTGTGTTCATCCGTGCCGGAGGACATTACTTCTTTGTGCGCCGAGGTTGGCGCCGCTTACATCAACGCCGGCGAAACTTTTGCCGTTCGCGCCCGCCGTACCGGAAATCACGATTTTAAATCAAATGACATTGCCAAAGAATGCGGCGACGCGATTTGGACTCAATTGGAAGCGACCGGTAAACCGCCCGCTGTTGATTTAAAAAATCCGGATAAAGAGGTTTTTGTCGAGGTGCGTCAAAAACTGTCTTATGTTTATTTTGACACAATTAAAGGCCCGGGCGGCTTCCCGACGGGAACGCAGAGCAAAATGGTTGTTTTGCTTTCGGGCGGTATCGACTCACCCGTCGCCGCGTGGCTGATGATGAAGCGCGGCGTTGAAATCATTCCCGTTTTTATTGACAATGAAGTGTACGGCAATCCGATCGGTACTGAAAAAGCGATTGAGAACGCCAAAGCTCTGTTTCGTTGGATGCCCGGCAGAAAGCATAAGATTTACCGTATCCGCCACGGCGAATACATGAAAAAAATGATGGCTGCCGCTAGTCCCAAAAACATTTGCCTCCTTTGCAAGCGCTCGATGTTTAAGACTGCAGGTGCCGTCATGATAAAAGAACACGCAAGCGGCATTATCACAGGTTCGTCTCTCGGCCAAGTCGCGTCTCAAACCGCCGAAAACATGCTTTGTGAAACATACGGTCTCAATTTGCCTCTCTATCACCCGCTGATTGCGTTTGATAAACAGGAAATCGTTGACATCGCGCAAAAGATCGGCACTTTTGATATATCGATTCGCTCCAACGGCGAAAAAGAATGCCTCGCCGTCCCGGATAAGCCCGAGGTCAAGGCGTTGTTGACGGCGGCGGTTGATGAAGAAAAGAAAATGGATTTTGATTTGGATGAATTGATTCAAAAAATGGTGGATGAGGCTGAAATTATTGAAGTGAAGTTTTGATTTTTTTAAAAAATCGGATTTATTTTTTTAATTTTTTTGTATTTTTTTTGTTATCACAGCAATAATTACAGCAATATCTCCATGTAATTATGGATTATCGGCAACACCCGTAACTTTTTTGCATACTCTGTCAGTTTATGGATGTCTTTATCTCTGGATTCTGCGTATTGTCTCATAGCCGGAAGTACAATCTGTATGTCGTATCTGTTGTTACCGCGCACGATATCGCAAAGCGTTCGCTCAAGGTCATATACTCGGATCATGTTTCCCGCGGGGGAAACCATCTCCGTTATTCCGAGTTCGTATATCTCTTTGATAGATTTTTTTCTTTTCAGCCTTTCATTTTTTAGCGACGCGGCGTTATATCCCCACGGAAATGTCATCGTGAACCACGCCGGTGTCCGGTCGCTAAAGCCATGCAGATAAAGAGCCGTTTCGTGAGAAAAAATTCCTTTGCTGAAACGCTATTGAAGCAGATACATCTCATCCTCCCAATCTTCCGGTTTCAAATATATACCGCGCGCTACCCGATCCAGTTCTCCCGTTTTCAAAAGTTCTGAAAGGATACTTCGGTGAAATCCTGCTTCAGTGACCTGTTTTGGCGTGATAAAGCCGCTTGCGTTATTCATAAATTCTTCAATTTGTTTTTTGTTCGACATGGTTGGTACCTCTTTATGACAAAGACACATCATATTAGATGAATATGATGTTTGATTGTCGAAGGACCTCTTTTGACAAAGACACATCATATTGGATGAATATGATGTTTTGTTGTCAAAGGACCTCTTTATGACAAACACACATCATATTAGATGAATATGATGTTTGTTTGTCGAAGGTAATGTCAAAGGTAAATGCCTCTGTCATTCGAATTTACATGTAAGTCTATAAATTGAATGGTTTTTGTAAAATCGGATTATTTATATTCTGTATTTCTATGTTGCTTTGTTTTGTCTATACAGGCGCAGCAAACTGAAGTCAGAGAGTCAGACAGAGAGTCAAAAAAGCCCCGATTCAATAACCCTGACCAGCCACAAAATCCCCAAAATAACCGGCTGATGCGCCAAATAAATCACAAGAGAATGCCTCCCCATAAAAGAAACCGGTTTCAAAAACGGAGGCATATCCTTCAAAAAACCCAAAGGCTTAATAGACCCCAACGAAAACCGTCTCTCCCCTTTCGGGTACAACCAAGCCCCTACCGCAACCCCAATCAAAATCACTCCAAACCACGGGAACAGCGGTTCATAATCCAGCATAAAATAACCGTCAGGATGGACAAAAGGAGCCATCCAGACCGGCCCGCTCATCTTTCCTGTAATATTTGAAACCAAAATAATGATGATTCCGAAAAGCAAAGGAATGAACCACGTAGCCCATGAAACCCGCGCCGGCTTTTCGTTGTATTCTCTAAAAGCCTGCCCTTCTTGTTCCTTTTGCTCTTCTTGTTCTTTTTTCGCTTCTTGTTCCTTTTGCCCTTCTTGTTCCTCTTGCTTTCCTTTCACCTCTTGCCCTCCTTGCGCCTCTTTTGTCATCCTAATCAAAAATGGAATTGCCAAAATCGTTGACACCCCGATGAGGTGAAGGACACCGAAGAGGATGGCGCCGTCATGAGGATAAATCCAAATGACTGCCGTGATAATGAGGCCGATTAAAAAAATGAAGGCGCCTCGTTTGATTAATTTCTTCAGTAAAGCCGGCGCGTCTTTTGTAACGGACGCGGAAAGAGAGAGGGAAACGCCGGCGATGAAGATAAACATAATTGTGATGGGGAAACCGTAGAGCCGTTGGGGCCAAAACCAAGAGGGCATCGCGTAAAGGCCAAAGTAATCCAGGTCAAAACAGAAGTGGTATATCAGCATGAGAATGACGGCGATGCCTCTCAAAACGTCAATTTCGTAATGTCTGTAAGTCGATTTGGATTTCGTTTGAAACAGATTCAGATTCAAAGTTTCAGTTCCCGATTTTGAAATAAATAAATGAAACAAGCCATTCGTTATTATATTTTGCTCACAATGTCTCAGATTCCGGTGTTTTATCTGTAAATCTCAAATTCTCACCGCTAATTCCGAATTTGACCGAAGCGAAGCGAAGGGCAAAATCGGAATTTGCGGCTCGCGACTATTAAAATATAGTAAATAATACAATAGATGAGAGGGACAAAAACACTATGCACTGCGTAGCGAAACCATCTTAGACTCAGTTGTTTTCAGAGGAATTAAATCTAAGAAGTGCGACCATCTCAATTGTCGTGACACTGTCACGACAATTTATTAGGAATAGCCGTTCGCTTTGTCACCGCCTTCGGCGGCGCCTGCAGCGAACGGTCGGTTTTTGGGATTCATATATTCAAAAAAAAGAAGCAATAACTTTTCAAAAAAAAGAAGCAATATTTTTTCAAAAAAGGATGAGAGCTGTTCAATTTTTCAAAACAATCATCAGCCCGTACAAATCTGAATCGGGAATCGGCGGATTATTTGAATCTCCCTTTTTAATTTTTTCTTCAGGATATCCGAGCTCTTCCAAGGAATAAACATCAGCTTTGACGCCGAGAGCGGTCAAGACGGCGCAAACTTCAACCGATCCGAACTTTTCATCGGGGAGCAAAAAGATATTCTTGCCGAGGTTGATTTCTTGAATCAGTTCATTTTTGGCAGATTCGATTTCCGTTCTTCCGTGAGCGGTGATACAGGAAAAATTTGTTAAATTGATTCTCAAACGGGCGCAAGCGACCTGAAAAGAGGAGATGCCGGGGATGACGGTATCGGTGTCGGTCGCGAATTTGCCGAGGCCGGAAAACATCGGGTCGCCGGTTGAAAGGATGACGGCGTCCGAGGGCAAAAGGTGAATGTTTTTGTAATCTTTAATTGTGTCGACCGGCGTGTCTTTGGGGATGAAAGGTTTCGCGAGCTCCAAGGCGCGGCCGGAACCGTAGATAACGGAAGCGTTTTGGATGGCTTGGATTCCGATTTCGGTAAGCATGCCGGGACCGACGCCGACGCCGACGATAATCATTTATTTACCCCTTTTTTGTTCTTTTTATCGTCTTCATCATCGTATTCGTCATCGTCTTCATTATCGTATTTATTTTTGTTATCGTTATCGAATTCGAAATCGTATCCATTTTCGTCATCGTACTCATAAATAATTCCCAATTCGTTATCGTCTTCATCATCATCTTCGTCGTCGTCATCTTCTTTGTATTGCTGATCATTTCTCGCGTAAAAAATCGCAAAAGAAACCAGTAAGATGCCGGTTACAACCAAAATGATCGAACTTCCCAAATCCCAAAGACCTGCATTCAAATTGGAAACGATAACAAAAATATTCAAAAAAATAAAAGCGAAACCCAAAGCGGCGAGAAGTAATGCCGGAAACAGTCTCTTTTTGTCCATAACAATCTCAGCCATTCTTTATCCGCTATCCTTTTTGCTGTTCTTTATTCGCTTTCTGTTGCTTGCTGCCTGTTGCTTGCTGTCTGCTGCTTGCTGCCTTTGTTTGCTGCCCGTGCTCGCTGTTTCCATTCAACCGTTTTTCATCGAATAATTGAATTCATTTTTGCTGTCCATCAAAACAAGGCCGTCCCGTTCAATCACAACAATTCGGGCGCCCTTTCCTTTTTTGGCGCACATCTCAAATGCCTGCTTCAAACGGTCATTTTTCGGGTCTTTTTCAATCATTTCGACAACCGTTGCAAAACCGCTGTCTTTGAGCATGTCGGGATTGCCCCATTTCAAGACGAGGCCGGGGAGCCCGCATATGATCATTTCTTCAGCCGAAACGGCGGCGGCGATGCCTTCCGTTATCCGGCTGCCGACCATTACAATCTCATAACCGGGGAACAGCATGCTTGATGTTGACATCCCTTGGCGGCCGGTCGTGAGGACCAGTTTTTTGGCGTCCTGAATGAGAATGTCTTTCATTTCGCCGAGATGGTCATTCCACGGCTCAACGAATCCCGTTGTTCCGAGAACGGAAATGCCGCCGACAATTCCGATTTTTTCATTCAGCGTCTTTTGGCTCAGCTCTTCGCCGTCGGGAATATAAATCATCACGAGAATCGCCCGCTTCTTTTTGACGCAGATTTCATCATAAAGGCCGGTCTCCTTGAGTCCTTCCTTGACCGATTCGCGAATTTGGGAAAGCGGTTTCGGGTTGATTGCGTAATCGCCGGCAGGGGTTTCAAAACCGGCGCGCGTGATAAGGCCGACGCCGTAACCGCCGGTGATAAGAATGTTATCGGTAGTGTTGCCGGTAGTGTTACAGGCAGTGTTGCCGGCGATGTTGTCGGCGGAAACGGGGTCAATCTCCTTGACCGTCGCGCAAAAAAGAGTGCCGCGGGTGATATCGGACTCATGGTCGTTGTCAACTTTTCTGACGCCGGCATCGCCGCCTTTTGAATACGATACTTCCATATCGGCGCGAAGGCCGATCGGCGTCGGAATCGAAACAACCGTGCCGGTTTCAATCACTCTGTCATTTCCAAATGTTAAAGCCGCCGCCTTTGCGGCAGCCGCTGCTGTTGATCCTGTTGTAAAACCGCGTTTCAAAACAGAACCGTTACTGAGAACGACGATTAATCCGCGGTTGACGAGGTCTTCAACTTCCGCTCTCGGCAACGACGACTTACTCAGCCACTCTTCGGGAATCTCAAAATCATTGACAGGGTCTCTCATAATATCAAATTTGTTTTTATTTTCATTGTTTTGCTTCATTGTTTTGCTTCATTGTTTTTGTTTTTATTCATTATTCTATCCATTGTTTTTGTTTTTCATTGTTTTTTTTATTGTTTTTATTCTGTTGTTTTTATTCATTGTTTTTTATTCGCTATCTATTACTCATCCTTTTTTTCATTCGCAATAGCAATGATTTCATTCACACAGGCGACTGCCATCGGCGTTCCGCCGCGGGTTCCGATGCAAGTGATAGAAGGAACGGGAATTTCCATGTCGCGAACCATTTCTTTAGATTCCGCCGCATTCACAAAGCCGACAGGCGTTGCGACAATGAGGGCAGGTCGAAGACCTTTTTCAATGAGGCGGCAAATTGTAATCGCGGCAGACGGGGCGTTACCGATAGCGATAACAGCGCCGTTTAAGCGGTCGCGGCAAGCCAAATAGCCGGCGGACGTTCGCGTAATGCCGTATTTTTGGGCGATTTCCGCGTTTTCGTCTTCATCAAGAACACAAATAATTTCTGAGGCGTACTTGCCGCTTTTGGTAATGCCGGCTTTCACCATGTTGATATCTGTAAAAATCGGCGCGCCTTTTTGAATGGCGGCAACGCCGGCGGCAATCGGGTCATGGCGAAATTCCATAATTTCGGCGACGGAAATGTCACCGGTCGCAACAGCGCAGCGCTGGCGAATCCGGTCTTCGGGCGTCTTGTTGCCGACAACGCCTTGAATGTAAGTCCGGCTTTTCATGTAAATCGTCTTCGCCTCATCCGTTCCCGCGCCGAAGTCGCTGCAGGAATCCACAAAAGCTTGGTCGATTTCAATCGTTACGGCGGCCAATTCATCCAGCGTTCCGTAATTCTTGTTTTTGTCTGTCGTCATCGTTCCCCTCGTTTATGATTTATAAGTGATAATATTCGCAATCAAATTCGCAATCAATATTCGTAATCAAATTCGCAATCAATATTCGCAATCAATGTAGTATCGGTTCAATATGACCGCAATGTTTTATTAATATTCGTATTTGCGGTGGTAGCCTCTGGGCGTAATAATCTTGTCGCCGTTTGGGCTGTTCCAGATACGAGAATCGCTGTTGCAGATGACAATCGCCGTTCTCATATCCACCCAGTCGTTGTATTTCAAAACCTCGCCCAGCGTCGTTACGATATATTCCTGTTCATCGCCGCGAAGCGCGTTTTTCACCAAACCGACCGGAACAGATTCTTCTCTGTGGCGCTTGATGATTTCAATCGCGCGCTCGAAATTCGATGTTCTTTGACGGCTTTTGGGGTTGTAAAGCGAAATGATAAATCCGGCTTCCGTTGCTGCCGCCAGTCTTTTCTCAATAATTTCCCACGGCGTGAGAAGGTCACTCAGGCTGACCGTTGCCGCGTCCACAACGACGGGGGCGCCAAGAACACTGGCAGCGGCAAGCATAGCTGTCACGCCCGGCACGACTTCGATATCGACGTCTAAATTGTTGCTCTCGGCCACTTCAATCACAATGCCGGCCATACCGTAAACATTCGCGTCGCCGCCGCTGACCATCACAGCCACGTGATTCTCGGCAAGTTTGACCGCCTCTTTGGCGCGGTCCACTTCCTTGCCCATACAGCTGCGGTAAATATTCTGAGTCGTCAGCAGCTCTTCGATTTGGTCCAAATACGTGTCATTTCCAAGCACATAATCGGCATTTAAAATAACATCTCTGGCGTGAACCGTCATTTGTTCGACAGAACCCGGCCCGATGCCGACAATATACAACTTACCTTTCTTTTCACTCTGCGATGGCAATAGTAACTCTCCCGTAAACTTTTTTCTTAAATATTAATTTTTTATGATTTGATAAAGCTAAAGCGGCCGGCTCGGCAACGCCCTTTAAACCAAAGCGCCCCGCCTCCGACGCCGATTCCGGTTCCGTCTCGTTCAAAACGTCATCGGGAAGAAAGCGAATCTCTTTCCC
Source organism: Candidatus Methanimicrococcus labiotermitis (assembly GCA_009784005.1). Lineage (GTDB taxonomy): Archaea > Halobacteriota > Methanosarcinia > Methanosarcinales > Methanosarcinaceae > Methanimicrococcus > Methanimicrococcus labiotermitis. The sequence goes on along the minus strand of WRCE01000023.1, from coordinate 23,039 downwards.
AAGCACTTGAACCGCCCGAATCAATTCTTCCTCATCCGACTTCAAAACAGACGACGCGAATAAATCAATATCAGACATCAAAAAACCGGCCTCCGCCAGCGCCGCGTCAACGGCATTCAAAACCTCTTCCTTCGTGACGCCGCGGCGTGTGCCGATTCCGATAATCATTTGAATCCCATTCTTATTTATTGTTTTGTCAGTTCCGCGTTCTGCGGTTTTTTCGGTTCCGCATTCTGCGGTTTTGTCAGTTCCGCGTTCCGCTGTTTTGTCGGTTCCGCTGTTTTGCCGGTTTCCTACGGTTTTGCCGGTCACCTTTACGGTTTTACCGGTTCCTTTTACTGTTTTGTTTTATCCGTTTATTTAATACCGTCGATTTCATCCAGCGTTACTTGCGTCCCGTCCTTTTTTTTCACCAAAACGGAGACGTTTTCATCAACGATAATAATCTTCGGGCCTTTGACTTCCAAAACTTCGGTTTCTTGGTCCAAAAGGGCGCAGTTGACCGCAATCGTTGATCTCCGGTTTCTGACCTCGCATCCGATTTTTTCGGCGATGCCCTCAACGGACGGTTTGTGATGTACTTCCGTTGCCGTTGTGATCACAGGAATGGCGCCGAGTTCGGCGATTCGCCGGGCGACTTCATTGCCGCCGTGATGCCCGCCGAGAACGGGAATTGCGAAATTCAGGCCGGAATCCGTCACAATCAGCGCCGGGTCTTCCCATTTGCTGCCGAGATACGGCGCGATTTCACGAACCGCGATACCCGTCGCAAAGACGGCGACAACGGCATTGAAATTTGAAAAAATGTCTTTGAAAATACCTTTCTCATAAAGGATAACCTGCCCGCCGAGATGCTTCGCCAATTTATCGGCGGCATCTCTGTTGCGTTCAAAGGTCACAACGGCGATTTTCAAATCCATGTTATTCCTCTTTCGTATCAGTCAAACGGTTTTCGTTTTGTTAAACAGCCTTTTGTTTATTTCGTCAAACAGCCTTTTGTTTATTTCGTCAAATAATCGTTTAGTCAAGCGGCCCCTGCTTCACGCCGTACAGGTAGGATTTGGCGTAATTTTTGTGGTCAACGACGTCGCCGATGATAATCATTGCCGATCTCTTGATGCCGGCGTTTTTGACTTTTCCGGCGATGTCGGCAACCGTTCCGCGAATCACGGCCTCGTCATCCCACGACGCGTGGAAAACAACGGCAACCGGCGTATCCTTGGGACAGCGGACTTTTGCCATGATTTCTTCAATCTTTTGGGTGCCCAAAAAGATTGCCATCGTGCATCCCAATTCTGAAAATTCGGGAATTTGGTCGGTTTCAAGCGTCGTTCCCGCCGGTCTTGTAATAATCAGAGAATCGGAAACATTGTTCAGCGTAAACTGCGTTTCAAGCGCCGCCGCCACCGCGAAAACCGACGAGACGCCGGGAACGCGTTCGGCGGTGATGCCGAATTTTTTAAGTTCTTCGGTTTGCTCGACAATAGACCCGTAAAGGGCGGGATCGCCGCTGTGAAGGCGAACGACAAATTTGCCGGCTTTCACCGCGTCAACGGTTAACCGTGTCGTTTCATCCAGAGTCAGGCCGTAGCTGTCGATACATTCGCCCTTTGTGTATTCCAGCACTTTGGGGTTGACCAATGAGCCCGCGTAAATCACCAAATCGGCTTTTTCCAAAAGCTCTTTTCCTTTCACCGTGATGAGTTTCTCATCTCCCGGGCCGGCGCCGACAATATAAATCTTATTTTCTGTCATTTCATCTCTTCCGTTCATCTCTCTCTTTCATCTTTTTTCGTTCATTTTTTTCGTTCATCTCTTCCATTCATATCTTTTTCATTCATTTTTTACCGTAAACGATGCTGAAATAATTTCCTTCCTCGGGAATGTTTTCTTTTCCTTTGACAATAACTTCCCTGTCGGAGAAAAGACGTTCCGCGAAGATGAATTCCTTGTATCCCTCTTTTTCAAAACGCTGAATGATTTCTTGCGGACGGCGTGCTTTCAGATGAATAAAATAATTGACATCGGACCCGTCATGAACTTCAAAAGACGTCTCAACCGCCACACCCATGCGCGCGGCGCAGGAGGTGATTGAGCTGATGCCCGGAACAGTTTCGATTTCAACATCCGGTGCCACTTCTTTCATAACCTTTGCCATATGCGTAAAGGTAGAAAAGAAGTTCGGGTCGCCGATCAGACAAAAAGCGACATCTCCCTTTCGGGCGTAGCCGGCAACATTTTTCGCGTTTTCCGTCCAGATCTCTTTTAATTTCTTCTCATCATAAATCATGGGGAAATCCAAAATTTCCGGTTCTTCCGTCACATACGGGCGAACCAGTTCGGCGGCCATTTCACCGGGAACGAACACTTTAACGCTTTCTTTTAAAATTCTTATTGCCTTTAAGGTCAACAATTCCGGGTCGCCCGGGCCTAAACCGATACCGTATAACATTTTTTATGTCTCCTGTGACATCTCATTCACAAACTTAATTCACAAACTTAATTTACAAACTTAATTTACAAACTTAATTTACAAACTTAATTTACAAACTTAATTTACAAACTTAATTCATAAACTTTAACTGAAATTGATTTATAAATTTATAAAATTCATATAATTATGATAACTCGAAAATAAAATTATTGACGCTTCCCCGACATAATGAAAACCGGATTTTCCGGCCGGAACATCGTTTCCCCTGTCAATTCTTCGCTACGGGAGGCCAAAATCTGAACCGTCTCGTCATAAATCCCGAGTTTTTTCATGTGCTCAATCACGCGAACAACCGTCTCGATACGAACGGCATTCACAATAATAGACCGGGCGCCCTTTTCAACAAGCGCGTCTAAAACCGCCGTAATGTTTTTCGTGCCGCCGACAAAGGCGCAATCGATTTTATCCAAAGATGAAATCACGGCGGAGGATTCGCCTGAAATAACCTCGGCGTTTTCGACCCCGAAGTTTTTGAAATTCTGCGACGCGGCGCTGACGGCAGCCTCTCGCGCATCAATTGCATAAATCTTTAAACCGCGAGCCATTCGGGCCGCTTCGATTGAAATCAGCCCCGTTCCGCAGCCGACATCCGCAAACACGTCGCCGTCTTTTAAGCCTAATTTGAATAAAGAAACGGCAACAATTTCAGGTTTCGTCGGTCCGCCGCTGACAATGATCAATTCCGGCATACTCTTTTCCACTCCGTTTGATTTTAAAAACACTCAATTTTGTGAACTGATAATCCTTTTGTTTTGTTTTATATCTTTTCCTTCGTTTTGGAAAACAAACCTCTAATAAATATTTTTCAAGTAAAATTGTTTAGTTTTGTTCTGTTTTCAGTATTGTCTGTTTTTAGTTTTGTCGGTTTTTAGTTTTGTCAGTTTTTAGTTTTGTTCTGTTTTCAGTATTGTCGGTTTTTAGTTTAGTCTGTTTTTAATATTATCGGTTTTTAGTTTTGTTGTTTTTCTGTCTTGTCGTTTTTCAGTTTTGTCGGTTTTTAGTTTTGTCGTTTTTCAGTATTTTTTTTGTTCTTTTCAAAAAATATTCACGATTTCTGATATCCCATTCTTAAAAAAATGTTTATTGCTATTGTTTTTCAGGTTGCGGCGTAAATGATCCAAATCCGCCATCTTTATATATTTTAAATGAATGTCAGCAGAGTAACTTAACACGAAAATGAATATTATTAATACTTTATTTGTCGGAAAATATTCGTATTTAATAAATCATTTCATGTTCGTTTAATGTTTTCATATTTCGTTGAATATTCATTGACTTAATATCGTTTTCAATAATACAGGAGTGAAAAATATGCACATTTTGGAGGGCATGCTTCCGGCTCAATGGGCAATTTTTTGGTGGGTAGTAACCGCTGTCATTTTGGTTGTCGGTATATATCAGCTCAACAAAGTTGTCCGTAAAGACCGTGAAATTTTGCCGCTTTTAGCCATTTCCGGCGCATTTATTTTCGTATTGTCCAGTTTGAAACTTCCCTCTGCCGTCACGATGTCTTCATCGCACCCGACCGGCACAGGCTTAGCCTCCGTCACATTCGGCCCCGCAATCACAACGGTTCTGTGTGCAATCGTTTTGCTGTTCCAAACCCTTTTCCTGGCCCACGGCGGTTTAACAACGCTTGGCGCCAACTGTTTCGCAATGGGTTTCTTCGGGCCGCTCCTCGCGTGGGGGATTTTTAAGCTCTTACAGAAAACCTCTGTTAACCTTTACGTGACTGTTTTCTTGGCGGCGCTGACTGCGGGCTTTAGTTCCTATGTCATGACGGCTTTTCAGCTTTCGCTTGCGCACGGCATGGAAAACTTCGCCGGCTTCCTCGCAATCTTCGCTCTGACACAGATTCCGCTTGCAATTCTTGAAAGCTTGATCATCGTGGTGGCGTTCAAATATATCGCAAAAATCAAAGGCGACTTCCTCATCAAGACTAAAACAATTTCAGAGGAACAGCTTGAAAAAATCAATGCCTGAGGTGCCTGACATGTCATCATTCAAAGTTGAATACATATTAATTGCGGCGCTCATCATTTTCGCCGCCGTTTTCGTTTACCAGACAATGATAAACGATTCCGAGTTTGAGGGCGCCGACGGTGCCGCCTCCGATTTCATTTATGAAATAAATCCGGATTACACACCTATTGCCGAACCTCTTTGGGAACCGCCGGGAACCGAGACTGAAAGTCTGCTCTTCGCTATTCAGGGTGTGATCGGCGCGTTTATTATCGGTCTTTTCTTCGGGCATTACCGCGCCGTCAACAAATTCAAAAAGCAGAACTCTAAAGTTTAAATTTTCAATTTAAGCTTTTTTTATCTTTTTTTACTTTTTTTGAGTTTTTTTTGGGGCTTTTTATTTTCAGCTTTATTTTCTTCTTTTTATTTTTGACATTTTATTTTCAGTGTTTTTCAAGCTTTTTTATTTATTACATATTATTTTTGAGTCGTGAGGAGAAATATCCGAATAATCGGGTATTCAATTCACCTATCGCTCTCTTTTTTTCCTTTTCAATTTTCCATGTCTTACCTTAAAGGGTAATATATGTAATCAGCATCTATATATTCTTGAAACGTCTAAGTAGTTACTAATACCGATTTACACTTTGTTATTATTTTATCGGGCTGAAATGCCTTTGTAATTAAGTAAAATTGTTTTTCGGTGTATTTCGTGCTTTAATACTAAAATAATTTCATTTAATAATCTCAACATGATTTCAACATAATTTCAATATTTTGTTGGCTTGTAGCATTTCAACAATTTAAGGAGTTAAAAAATATGCATATAATGGAAGGTATGCTTCCAACAGAATGGGCTGCTTTTTGGTGGGCCGTCACCGGCATCATTCTGGTTGTCAGCATTATTCACCTCAATAAAGTTGTCCGCAAAAACCGTGATGTACTGCCTCTCTTGGCCGTATCGGGCGCATTCATCTTTGTCTTGTCCAGCTTGAAAATCCCTGTCGGTATCTCTTCTTCCCACCCGACCGGTACAGGCCTGTCATCCATCGCATTCGGCCCGGCAATCACGTCGGTTCTGTGTGCAATCGTTTTGCTGTTCCAAGCTCTTTTCTTGGCACACGGCGGCTTAACAACGCTTGGCGCCAACTGTTTCGCAATGGGTTTCTTCGGCCCGCTTCTTGCGTGGTGTCTCTTCAAATTTATGAAAAAGACAAGCGTAAACATTTACTTCACCGTATTTTTGGCTACCTTCGTTGCAGGTTTGGGCACCTATATCATGACATCTCTCCAAATTGCGCTTGCGCACGGCATGGAAGTCATGCTCCCACTTCTTGAAATTTTCGCATTGTGGCAGATTCCGATTGCTATTGTCGAAGGTTTGGTCATTGTGGTCGCATTCAAATACATCGCAAAAGTCAAGGGCGATTTCCTCCTCAAAACCAATGTCATTACAGAGGAACAGCTTGCCAAAATTAATTCCTGAGGTGCCAACATGTCGTTAAAAGTTGAATATCTATTGATTGCAGCAGTTGTTCTTCTCGCTGCTTTTTTCGCTTTCCACGCATTGACAACCGGCGGCGAACTCATCGCTTCCGATGACGCGGCCGAAGATTTGATTTTTGACCATAATCCCGATTATGAACCCATCTTCGACCCCATCTTTGAGCCCCCGGGTGAACTTGAATCTTTGCTCTTCTGTCTGCAAGGAGCGATCGGCGCACTCATCATCGGTTTGTTCTTTGGGTATTATTACGCCATGAACAAAGTGAAAAAGAGAGAACAGAAAGCTTAAACGCAAGCTAAACAGCAAGCTTAATTGAAGCTTGAATGAAAGATTAAACGAAGCTTAAACGCAAGATTCAATTCTTGCTTTAAGCTTTTTTTTTCAAAAAAGAGAAGAGCAATAATGGGAATAAATGAACTTTATGTTCATTATTACTGCTCATCTATTTTTTTTGCTTATTTTTTCGGCTTATTTTTTCTGCTCATTTATTATTGCACATTCATTTTTTACAGCTTTTACAGCTCACTCATCATTGTTCATGGCTGCAGCCATTGATAATAATCCCGAGCATTTTGTGTTGAAACGGAATTTCAAGGCGAACGATATCCCAAAGCGTCTCAGGATTCATGCCAAACGTCGGATGAGTGATTTGATCGGACAAGGTTTGAAGAAACTCCCAGTCCGCTTTTGATTTCCTGTTTTTGTAATCTGCCGGAAGCGAAATCGCTTCGGCCTGCACTTTATCCAACAAGTCGATCAGCCGCTGCTGTAATAATTTATTCGCCATGAATTCCCCGTAAACGGGGCCGAAAGAAAGAGCGAGAACCTCGTCCAGCTGAAAAACCATCCGCGCCACTATCTCTTTGGACACTGTATCCTCAGGGTGATGAGAACAGCACGAACAATCGTCATCCTCGCCGTTAATTAACGGGCGGTCATAACCGCGCTCAATGTCATGATGGTCGTGCGTGTGATGCGCGTCATGGTCATGGGTGCAATTCGCGTCATGGGTGTGTGTGTGATGCGCGTCATGGTCGTGGGTGCAATTCGCGTCATGAGTGTGCGTGTGAGCGTCGTGACCGTGAACATGCCCTTGGTCATTGTACAGCATCTTCAGCCCGGGTTTGACGTTTAAGCCGGGTTTAACGTTTAAGTTATCGTGCTCATGGGAGGAGTCCGGGCTGCAAGTATGATGGGAATTACAATCGTCATCATGGGAATGATCGTGGCCGCAATCGCGTTTGTCTTTCTTTTCTTTTGTCATAAATCAGCCTCTTAAAAAATATGAAATGAATCCAATATCATTTTTTAAAATAAATCAGTTGCTTTTCAAACTCTTCCAAATCGATGTTTGTGTTATAGCAACCGCTTGACAGGAGAGGGATACCATATGTCACAATTTTTTTGCGTTTCAGTTCATTCATCCCTTTATTAATCTCATAATGGCATCCGATTGCGAGAACGCCGTCCGTTCCTTCAGAATCCGGGTGCTTTAAAATGTGTTTTACAAAGGATGAGCCGGTGATGATGTATAACTGATAGCCGTGCTTTTCCGCCAACTCCTTAATGAATGTAAAATCGCATCTGCGGCAGGAGGTGCATTGGATGCCGGTACGCGTTGTCAGCGCTTTGCATTCGGGATGGCGCATACAATGCGGGGCCAGAATAATCCGCTTTTCCGTTTTCGCGAACTTCTTGCGCTGCGCGTTGTTTTTCAAATCCGCCATCTTTTTGTGCAGCTTATCCGGGCTCTTGTAAATGAAAATATACAGTCCCAGCAGCGGCTTATAAAAAAAATCCATAACAATAACCGCGTAAAACGCAAAGTATGTATTGTTTTGAAGTTTTGTCCGGCTGATGTAAAAAGCAATACAGACGAAGAGAATGGATAAAATGGCGGCGAGAACGACGATTTGTCCGATTTTGTCGTACATTACGGCTCACCTCCTTTCGATAAAGCCTCATTGTTGTTTGGTGAAGCGTTCACAGACGCGGCGGACTGCACCATATCCATTTTTTCAACAACGGCGCAAACATCGACTTTCGTTTCAAAACAGCCGTCATTGAGAAGGTAAACGCCTTGAGACGGAATCACGGATGTCTTTTGCATGGATTCGCTGAGCTCAATCGGGCAAGCGATACCGATGCAAGATGTCGGCTTATATTCCCTGAATATTTTTTTAACAAAACTGCTTCCGGGAATCACGAAAACCGTAAAGTCTCTTTTTTCGGCTTCCTTCATGATTGTGCCGATGTCACACCGGCCGCATTTCGTACAAATAAAACCGTAAAGCGGGTCACAGCGGGCGTGACAGCTGCTGTTTCTCAAACACTGAGGCAGAAGCACGATTTTTCTTTGATCTTGTTTCTTGAATTTATCCAAATAAATCGCATTTTGAATTTCAACCAAAATCTTGTCGATGAGAAGGTCATTCATAGAAAAAATATTGAAAACCCACTTCGTCGGCGCATAAAAGAAATAAAGCATGAACAAAACAAACTTCGGGAGAAGAATTTTCTTCTTACGAATGGTGTAAATACCAATCATAAGAGCTATCAGATTAAAAATAACCAAGGTAATAAAGAGCCCGGCGGCTATTTTTCCGATGAGCGCAAAATTGATTGCCATGCTGATGTCCATGGTGTTCTCCGAAATGCAATAGAATGAACTGAATCTTAAATCTTTGTGAGTTCTTTTCCGTCTTTATCGTCTTTACCGTCTTTTATTCTTTTAGTCTTTTAGTCTTTTCCGTTCATTTATCTGTAAATTAAATGTCATTCCTTTACATATTCATTCCCCTTTAAGAGGGATTGATTTTACGCAAATTTTTTATACCCTTCTCGGCTTGTTTTTGAAATAAGATTAATGAAACAAGAAAGATAAATCTGAAAATAAAACAAGAAAAAGTAAAACAAGAAAACGAACGCAAAAGAGGGAAAAAATGAAGCTCGACATGGCAAGAACAGTTTCGGGAGCCGGCAAAACTTTCCGAAATATTATTAAAATTGACGAAGAACTCTGTAACGGCTGCGGTAACTGCATATCGCCTTGCGCCGAAGGCGCGATAAAAATCATCAACGGAAAAGCCAAAGTCGTTTTCGAAGAGTTATGCGACGGACTCGGCGCCTGCCTTCCATCCTGTCCGACCGGCGCGCTGACGATTGAAAAAAGAAAAGCGGATGCTTTTGACGATGAAAAAGTAAAACAGCAACAAGTAAAACAGCAACAAGTAAAACAGCAACAAGTAAAACAACACCAAGATGTATCAGAGAATGAAACGGCCGGCGTCTTTTGTTTCAGTTGCGGCGAAACAGATGAAAACAGTTATCTGATTGCTGTTCGAAAGGGATCAAAAACAGAGTGGATTTGCACGAAATGTTTGCCGCGGCTGATTCACTGAAACCGTTGATTATTATCCAAATGATTCAAACGAAGTGACGGAGTGACAAAGCGAAAAGCGGCAGGGTCAGGGTGAGCCCGCCGGCCTTACTTCGATCAATTCCCCGTTTCTGAAACAGGCTTTAATTTTTTCAACCAATTCGGAATCCGTCCGGAGTTTAATTTCGCCGCCGCGCCCGACCGTCGCGCTGAAAAACGGTTTGCCTGAGATGTAAATGTCCACATCCCTCGTTGAAAACTCAGGCACTTTCAAAATGAAATGCTTCTTCGTTTTCTCAAATATCGGAACGGCATAATCCTGTTCGTACATCCCGCCCGCTGCGTTTGTAAATTCCGTTTCGGGCGCATTGCCGCGTACATTGCCGCATACATTGCCTCGTAAATTGACGCGCCTCCCGTCATGTTTTCTGCCGTGCTTGTTGCCGTGCTCGCTGCCATGCTCATTGTCGTGCTCGCTGCTGTATTCGTTGCCGTACTCATTGCCGTCGCTACCATACTCATTGCCATACTTGCTGCCATACTCATTGCCATGCTCGCCGCCATACTCGCTGCCGTTCTCATTATCGTACAGCATGCCGGATAACGCTTTCTTAGACCTGCGGTTGCCTGACCGCTGTCCAAAGCCGTCGTCGTCTTTCATACGGCTTTTATTTTTGAAAAAATAAGAAACGGGCATCTCACGGACATCGATACGAAGGCCGGTATGAGACTCAATCCGGCTGATTGTATCGCCGCCGCGGCCGATGATTTTCTTTTTATCGGCGCTTTTGACTTTAACGACGGCGCTCGTGTCGGAAACCATTTCAACGTCAAAGGGGCCTGACGCATAGCGCTCGATTTCTCTTTCAAGAGACGACTCGGTTTCTGCCCAAAAGGGTTTGCGCTCGGTCATTGTCACGGCGCCCGTTTCTCGGCTGACGGGCATGACAACGACTTGTTCGCCGTAAGTGTAAATTTCATAATCCGTTCGCTTCGCCGCCATGTCGGTCACAATGATGACCGGCCGCGCCAAATCAGCTTCTATCATGCCGTGAGGCACTTTGACGGTAAATTCAAGTGTGTAAACCTTTGAAATTTGGCCTTTATCGATGTAAATGACCGTATCGACCACTTGAGGAATAACGCCGAGCTCAATCCTGCCGATTAACCTTTGGACCGCGTCGATTGCGCGCGTCGCGTGAACAACGCCTATCATACCGACGCCCGCCAAACGCATATCGGCGAACAGAATGAAATCCTGCGTTTTTCGGACTTCATCGTAAATCGTATAATCGGGGCGCACCAACAAAAGAAGGTCGGCCGTATTTTCCATTTTACCTTCAAGGGGCGCGTACTGTGTGATTTCCGCCGGCACCTGAAGGTCGCGCGGCGATTCCATCGTTTTGACCACATTGCCGTGTTCCAGCAAGAATTTCGCGACGGCCGCCGAAAACGTGGATTTGCCCGCGCCGGGCGCCCCGGCAATCAAAATGCCCCGCTGCTGTAAAATCCGTTCTTTTAAAACAGCGTTTGCCTGATAATTTTCAAAATCGACATGTGCAATCGGGCGGACGGCAGTGATTTCAAAATCATCGGAAAAAGGCGCTTCCGTAATCGCGATTCTCATATCGCGGACTTGAAGAATCAAAGCGCCGCTGTATTCGATTTCAACAAAAGACTCGGAATCCTTTTTTATAAAGAGGAGCAGTTCGGATTTCAGGCGGCTGAGTTCTTCCGCCGTGCAAGGCGTTTCCCGAATCGGCATGTATCTCATTTCACCGACAGAGCCGCGTTTTGCCATCGGCACAACATTCTTTTTCAAATGCACCGACATGGTTTGAGGATCAAAAAAAGCGAGAATGGAAAGTTTAGAGATGTCGGCGCCGCTTTTCGCCTCCCGAATGACCGGCGGCACATAATCAACGGACAAGCCTTTGGCCTTTCCGATAACGGCCTGAATCTTATCCGACGTGACAAACAATCCGCAGGCATCTGTTGCCGTTTGCCTGATAAGCGCGTCCACTTCCCCGAGTTTCGCGTCCCGTATTTGATGAACGGTCGGCCGATTGCCTTTAAAAGTCAGCCGGATTTCCCCCGCGGCGTCCATTTGGCGAAGAATGAGGAGTTCGTCAATGCCGTAAACTCCCGTATCTCTTTGGCTGTCGGCTTGGTTTTCAAGTTCCGCGAGAACGGCTTCGGGGATAATAACATTCAAAACATCGACATTAGAGGGCCGGTACCTGCCGCCGCGAACAGAGCGGGACAAAACGCCGTCAATAACGGCGCTCGTATCGCCGATAATCGTCTCAACTGAAAAACGTTTGTCAGGGTCATATTCAAATTCAAAGTCATCGGCGCTGACACCCGCCGACCTGAATTTTTTGTGAGGGGAAGAATTGTCAGAAACTGAATCTTTTCGATAAGTCATACGGGAAAATAGGGTTTGGTTGTATAATAAATATTGGAAAAGGCGAAAAAAAGAAAAGGGAAATTAAAAACAGCATAAAAACAGCAAAAAGAGAATGAATGCAGTAAAAACAAACCGGCTCATGTTCTGAATAAGCCGGCTCAAAGAGTCTTTACGCCTTCATATTTTAACGCCGTGATTGTATGCCAGCGCGACCGCGGCTTCTCTGGCTTCGTGGCCGTCGTATGAACCCGGCTTATCATTAAAATAATAGGTGAAATACTGTTGCTGTTCTTTATGCCAACACTGATAGTCATAGCGCTCTTCTTTCTCTTTTTCTTTGGCCGGTTTGTTTAAGAAATCGCAAAAATCTCTCAATGAGTTCGCATGATACTCATCGCGTTTAAAATAATCCTCAATAAAATCTTTTAAAAATTGAGACGCTTTGTCGGGGCCGCCGTTTTGAACAATATACGGCAAGGGGCTGATTGTTGACCTCAGCCACGGGTTGAATCGGGTCCCGCTGGTGAGTAAAAAGTCGATGGATTTTTCCTTACCCTCAAATATGTCAAAAATGGGCAAAAGATAGTGTTCTATCCTTTCCGCAATCAATTTGGCTGTATTTTCATTGCTGCCTTTTAAACTGCCGTCATCCAAAAGCCATGAACACCTTCTCTTGTTGCTGAAGCCGGGCATTATTTCGTAACGCTTGCTGTCATCATACATGCCGATGCCGGGGCTTTCAACAGCCATGTAAGGCGTACACTCGCCAAGTTCATTGCAGTATATTGAGCCGATGATGTTTTTGCTTTCAATTTGGTCCGTCAGCCATTGCTTTAATTTTTTTGACGTGATATAAAATTCAGGCGTAATCGACACGCCTGCCTCTATCATATAAGACGTAAGGTAATTTCGGCGGAAGTAGATTTCAAAAACAAGGTCCTTATCCTTAGACGTTTTTTTCAAGCGCTGCCCTTTTGCCGACACTTGAAATCCGTGAGGAACAAGCGTTTCTCCGATATCAGAGCATACTTTCAGGAAATATTCGTTGTAATAATCTTGTAATTCTGTCATAACAACACTCCGGTATTATTAAGGGATAAGAGAAACACAGTCTATAGACATTTTCAATAGACCTTAGACATCATCAACAGACACCTTCAATAGACATCTTTTTCATCGAAAACTTTTTCGCCGGTGACGGCGCCGTCAATTGTTCGATAAAAACACGACTTGTATCCATTGTGGCAAGCGCCGCCGGTTTGTTTGACCGTCAGCAAAAGCGCGTCGGCGTCGCAGTCGAAATAAATCTGTTCCACTCTTTGGAAATGACCGGACGTTTCTCCTTTTTTCCATAACGATTGCCGACTTCGGCTCCAATAGTGCGCGATTTTCGTCTCAAGAGTCAGCTTCAACGCTTCTTCATTCATAAAAGCAAACATCAAAACTTCTTTGGAATCGGCATCCTGAACAATCGCCGGAATCAAACCGTTTTCAAATTTCAAAGCGGAAAAATCAACCGAAAGAAATGAGGTTTTTGGTTTAACGCCCGCAGAACCCGATGAACCCGCGTCACAGCCACATTTTGAATCTTGCATATTTAGAAAAGCCGTTTGTTGAATATATAAAAGTTTCGTTTTTGGAAAAATGGAAACGGATAAAGACTAAGAAAGAATAGTCGGAAGTGTGAAATGGATGACTCTGAATTTCACAACAGGAATCCCCGAAATAGACAGACTGACCGGCGGCCGGATCGAAAACGGTTCGTTCCTTTTGGCCGCCGGAAACGACGACGACGGGATGAAGTTGTTTCTGGCGGAGGTTTTAAAAAACCAAGGGAGGCCCGCCGGTGATGACGGCCTGAAACAAAGCGGCTGCAAAATTCTGAAAATAACGCCTGAAAACCGCGAAGAAGTTTTAGAATTTTGCCGCTCGTTTTCCGGCGGCGCGGAATCAAAAGACGGCTATCTTCTTGTCGCTGAAAGTTTAAGCGAGCTTTACGGCGATGACAAACCGCAGGAAGCCGTTGATTCAAAGACGGAGCGACGAAAAGCCGAAGACGAGTCTGTCATTTCTTTTGTAAGAGAAATAAACCGATTTTTGAAAAACGAAACAAGAAACGAAACCGGAAACGAAACCGGAAACGAAACCGGAAACGAAACCGGAAACGAAACCGGAAACGAAACCGGAAACGAAACCGGAAACGAAACAAGAAACGAAACCGGAAACGAAACCGGAAACGGAACGCTGAAGGGCGAAACGCTGAAAGACGAAGCGGAAAACATAAACACCGCTCAGCCCCGACAATGTGAAACGAAAGAAAGCGTCCGGCTTTTCATCGGATGCCTTCATGAAAACATTTTGCCCAAGGATGTTGAAAACCGAATGAAACATATTTCGGACAATTATTTTCAATTCCGGATGGAAGAAAGGGGCATGCAATTTGAAAGAACTGTTTTGATTTACAAATACGCCGGAAGCGAAGCCGGCGGCGGAATATTGAAATACACTGTTGATGGGCGTCAATTCATGATTGAAAATAAAAAGAGAATTTATTAAGGAGATTCTCTTTACTTTCCACTTATACAACAGGAGTTACTCAAAAATGGAAAAGTTATTTGACATTCAAGCCGGAAACATTGACATTAAAAACCCGATCGCGTTATCGGCAATGGCCGGGATTACCGACAGCGAATTTGCGATTTTGCGCGCCAAAGGCGCGGGACTGGTTGTTCTCGGCGCTTACAATTTAGACGACGAATCAAAAAAAGCCGGAGAAGAAGCGACAAAACGCGGCCGAAAAGAGTTTACCGCCGATGCTGCTGCCGGCGGCGACGTTTTCATTCAAATCGAAAATGAAATCGATGCCGTCAACGCCGCCATGCCCGAAACGGCCGTTGCCGTCAGCGTCAGAAGCGCGTCGTCAGAGCCGATTTTAAAAGCGGCCGAACTTTTGAAACGGAAAAACGCGATTTTGGAACTTGACGTCCACTGCCGCCAGCCCGAATTTACCGAGCGCGGCATGGGTCAGGCGCTCTTAAAAGAAACGGAAAAGCTTGCCGGCATGATTCAAAACATCAAAGAAACCGGCGTCATCCTTTCCGTCAAATTCAGGACAACCGCCGTCAGCCCCGGCATGGCCGCCGAATTCTTCGAAGCTGCCGGCGCCGACATCATTCACGCCGACGCCATGGTCGAAGGCAAAGGCGCCGACACGCAAGCGATAATGGAAATCAAAAACGCCACCCGAATTATCTTAATCGCCAACAATTCTGTGGATGATTTCGATGCCGCGCTGGATTTCTTCAGCAGCGGCGCCGACATCGTTTCCGTTGCCCGCGCGGCGGCGGATGACGCTGAATTTATCCCCCATTTGGTGAAAAAAATAACCGAACACCAACAAGAAACGGGATGGTATAACACGCCCAAGCACGTCTGCAAGCGCGGCGATAACCGCGGCCTGGCCTTCTGCTGCCCGCCCGTCAAATATTGCAGTTTGCTTAAAAGAATCGAAAGCGCCGGCTTCACGCCTGATGAATTCATCAAGCTGAAACAAGAATCCGTGAAAGGAACGCCGCTGGAACTCGGACAAGACACGTGTTTCAGCAGTCTCGTCTGGTGCTGCAAAGCGTCAAAACCGTGTCATTACAGAGACGCCTCGCTTTATCAAATCGGTTTGTCCGCCAAGGAATACACGCTCCTGAAGAAAGAGCTGTCAGAGAAAATATTAGACGCCATTGATAAAAAGAAGAAAAAGGCGGCATGAGCGGCAAAATCGAAAAAACAAACAAGCGGTATGGAAGGAACAATATGAACGAGCAGTATGAAAAGCCGGTTGATTCAGGGATTGATTTGGGGATTGATTCAGGGATTGATTCGGAGGTCGATTCCGCGGTTGATTTAAAAGCGGAGAATATCGCTGTTTCCGCGTCTCTCGCGATGGTTTTGGAAGCCGCCTCTTTCCCGAAACCGGGAAATGTACACCGCCTGAAAGATTTTAAGGACACGTCTTTTGAAGATTTCATGGCTTCAGCCGTTTCCGTTCAATCCGTTTTTTACAAATGCGCCGTCATTTCAAAAAACAATGAAACGCCGGCTTTCGGGCCGCTGTTCGCGGAGGCCGTTGAAAAAAGCCAAATCCGGCAAGGCGGCGGAAATACGCATTTCGGAACCTTCATTTTATTGCTGCCGATTGCGGCCGCGGCCGGTTCTCTTCCGACTGAAATTGATTCTGAGACGCTTGTGCGAAAAGCAGCGGAAATTTGTGAAAATACGACGGCGGAAGATGCGGTTCACTTTTATAAAACATTCGGGAGGCAACCGATTCCCGTGAAGAAAACGGATGCAACCGAATCGGCGTATGATTTAACGGATAAAAGGGCCCATGAGAAAATTCGGCAAGAAGGGACAACTCTTTTCCGTTTAATGGAAATGGGCGCCGGCAGAGACATGATTGCTATGGAGTGGGCCGGCGGTTTTGAAAAATCCCTGTTGTTTGCGAAAAAGCTTCAGGAAAACAAAGCCCGTTTTGAAAAAAAGCCGAAAAAGTGTTTCGGAAGCGTCATCAACAGCGCCGTCGTTTACACCTTCCTCGAATTTTTGGCAGACACCCCCGACACATTCATCGCCGCGAAATTAAACAAAAAAGCTGCGGCGGGCGTTCAAAAGAAAGCGTCTGACATCCTCTTCAAGAAAAACAAAAAGAAGCGAAAGAACTTGAAGAAAATGATTCCTGAAATTAAAAAGCTGGATAACCTGTTACAAAAAAGGAAAATGAATCCCGGGTCAACAGCGGACATCACCGCCGCCGGCATTTTCATCGCGTTGCTGAACGGCATGACGGTTTCTGAGAAAGCCGAGTTTTAAAATTTCAAACTCGTTCTTTTCGTTTTTTTTTACTTTGCCCACTCACTTTGCGTTCCACTCACTTCATTCCCAAAATCCAGCCGTTTTCCTTCAATTCCAGCCTTTTTTCTTTGTACTTCGGGTCAACCGCTTCAACCAGCGCCCAGAAGTCTTTGGAATGGTCTTTATGGCGGATATGCGCCAACTCATGAATGATCACGTAATCAATTATCGGCGTTTCGGCTTGAATCAAAACCCAATTCAATTTGATATCATCTCGGTAAGTGCAGCAGCCCCACTTTCCTTTATAATAAACGGCTTTGACGGATTTCGGTTTTCTTTTAAAAAGATGAATGTATTTGTCGGCAAAATAATCCGTCCTCGAATTGAAAAAAACATCCGCCTGCTCAATATAAAACTCTTCGACCGCTTTTTTGATTTTTCGCTCCCTTTCCGCTTCCGGCTTCTCTGTCATTTTTATCGGCAAATAAACAAAAAGCTGCCCGTCCAAAAGATGAATGCGGATGGCCTTTTCCGTTTCTTCATATTGCAGGCGCATCGTATATGTGCGCCCCATATAATAAAAAACGCTGCCGTTTTTGTAAGCCTTCTTTGACTTTTCAAGCGCTGCCGCTTCTTTCTTCGTTGCCTTGTCCAAAAGTTCGATGATGTTTTCCGTGTTTTCAAGAAGAACGGATTGCACATTTTTAACCGGAAGCGATGACGGCGCGCGGACAAAAAGAACCGGCATTTTCTTCGGATTTTGAAAAACGGAATCGTCATCTTCGACATCGTCTTCGACATTATCTTCAATATCGTCCTCGACATTATCTTCAATATCGTCCTCAACATTATCTTCAATATCGTCTTCAGTATCATCATCGTATTCATCAATTTTATTAAAAGAGTCATCCTCGATACTGTTTTCGTACCGTACCGTATAACTGAGCGTTTTCTTGCGTTTTTTTGAAAAAATGATAACGCAATCCAATTCATTCGGACCGGCTTTGAATTTGGTCATAACCGTTTTTTCACCGGCGGCGGGTCTGACGGGCGGCATAATTCTCGAGAGTGGAAATACGGTGAAATTAAGGAATTCAAAAAACAAAAACAAAAATATAAATAATTAAAAAAACAAAAAAGGCGGCTGATTTCCGCCTTCTCCGAATCATTTTGGTCGCAGGATCATTTTGACCGCGGAATTGACCGCCGGGTCATTTCGGCCGGTGGCGGCGCGCCAGTTCCGCGGAAATATCCTCAGGCGTCACGCCGCTTTCAAAAAGCAGGACCAATATGTGGAAAA
Source organism: Candidatus Methanimicrococcus labiotermitis (assembly GCA_009784005.1). Taxonomy (GTDB): domain Archaea; phylum Halobacteriota; class Methanosarcinia; order Methanosarcinales; family Methanosarcinaceae; genus Methanimicrococcus; species Methanimicrococcus labiotermitis. Next base: position 5,142 of record WRCE01000023.1, on the reverse strand, counting down.
GAAGGTCGGATGTCTCATAAACGATTTCATCCTTTTTTCCGTCTTTAACGGCAATGATAAGTTCCGTTGCTTCTTCGCCGACTTTTTCCAAAATTTTGTTGATGCCTTTGGGGTCATCAAGCAGCGCGCAAACGTATGAGCCTTCCGGCTTGTTTTTGCTGCGGTCTTCAATGATTTTGTAAATCTCGTTTAAAACGGACAAATCGGTTGGAATTCCCGTCATATTCAGTCTCCTGTTTCTTTTTACGGATTTTCAGATTCTTTTCAGATTCAATTAGATTTTAAATTTCTCTGGGGTCGGTAATGACGCCCGTAATGGCTGAAGCGCCGGCTGTCGCGGGCGAGCACAGATAAACGAATGAATTCGGGCTTCCTTGGCGCCCTTTAAAGTTTCTGTTGGAGGTCGATAAACCGACTTCGCCGTCGCCGAGACGCCCGAACGCGCCGCCCATACACGGGCCGCAGCACGGGGATTCAACAATCGCGCCCTTCTCCATCAACGTTTCGATGTAGCCGGCGCGGTACACTTTCATATATTCCGTGCGCGATGCAGGGACGACAATCAAGCGAACGCCTTTTGCAATCGGGTCACTGCCCATGGCTTCCATCATAATTTTGATGTCTTCAAAGCGGCCGTTTGTACACGAACCGACGAAGATTTGGTCCAGCTTCGTACCGGCGACTTCCGTGACCGGCTTGACATTGTCCACGTTGTGGGGGCAAGCGACTTGCGGTTCCAGTTCGGAAACGTCATAACCGCGAACCTGTGCAAAGTTCGCGCCGATGTCGGATTTCCAGTCGGGGTCCAATTTGTATTTCGGGTAGCGCTCTTTGATGTAGTTTTCCGTTGTTTTATCGGGTTCAATCAGACCGGCTTTCCCGCCCATTTCAATAGCCATGTTTGACATTGTCATTCTTTCAGAGACGGGGAGATAATGAATGGTTTCGCCGGCAAATTCGGCGGTCATGTAGCGAACGCCTTCCGCGCCGACATCGCCGATGAGGTGAAGAATCAAGTCTTTGGAATAGACGTCCTTTGGAAGCTTTCCTTCGATGTTAAAGCGGATGGTTTCGGGGACTTTAAACCAAAGTTTTCCCGTCGCCAAAACGGCGGCCATGTCGGTTGAACCAAGACCTGTTGAAAACGCGCCGAGAGACCCGTACGCGCAGGTGTGGGAGTCGGAGCCGACAATCAAGTCGCCGGGCAACACATGCCCTTTCTCGGGCATAACCTGATGGCAGACGCCTTCATTAATGTCATAATTCAAAATGCCTTGCTCGGCGGCAAATCGGCGCAAAAGGATATGGTTCTGCGCCGCGTTTATAGAGTCGGCAGGCGACTGGTGGTCAAAGACAATGACAACTTTTTTCGGGTCCCAAACCTTCTTCTCTTCTTTGTTTTCCATAATTTCATAAAATGCTTTCACTGCCAAAGGCCCGGTAATGTCGTGCGTCATCGCGCGGTCAATCGCGGCAATCGTAAATTCGCCGGCTTTGACGGGGCGTCCCGAAGCTTTGGAAAAGATTTTCTCAGAAAGTGTCATAGGATTATTTCCCATTATTTCACCCGTTGCAGATTTTTTTTGTTAAGCGTTGTTTAGCGTTGTTTAGCGTTGTTTAACGCTGTTTAGCGTTGTTTAACGTTGTTTTTGCTGAATTGTATCCGGCTTCATTATTACTTTAAGACTTCATTATAAAATTGAAATCGGATACAATATTTAATTGTTGTTCGTCTACTTTCCTCTGATTTAAATACTTGCCGAATTTTTTTTCCATGATATGTTGTAAAATTCAGATATTGTCATCGAATTCAGATATTGTCATCGAAATCAGGCAGATGTATTTTTGTATGATGAATGCCGCGGCTGTCGTAAACAATAAAATTCAGTACGCCGGCTTTTAAATCGTTTAACGCGTTTTTTACGCCATGTTCTGTGTTGAATAAAACCGTTTCTCTTTTTGTCTCGGCGCATTGACGCATTCTTAAAATGTCATCTTGCTCGGCAAGCATCCTTTTGACAACATCTTTTGTCAATTCATCGGATAAGGCTGCATCCGTTTTTGAATTCACGGTAAGCCCCTCACATTCGCAATCTTCAATGCCGTTTTCGCCTAAATAAAATGGATATGTGCGGCATAAGCCGGGCCGGACACCGTAAATTCTGCATTTTTTGAATTTGGCGGTTCCGTCGACATCGGTGACCTCGGTGGCTTTGGCGACCTCGGTGGCTTTGGCGACATCGGAGGCCTCGGCAACCTCAGCAGTTCCGGCAGTCTCGATGGCCGTCGCGACTCCCGTATCCAAAAAGATGCAGCGGCCGCTTTCATCTCTTTGAAGCATCCAGCCGAATGTGTGAATGCGTCCTTCTTCATCAATCTGATCCGGCATCGTTTTTATAATTTCGGCAAAACGTTTCGCTTCAATCCCGACAGGCGAGCCGCTGCCGCCCGCGTAATAATCCGGGAAGAGAGGGAGAATAAAATCATTTCGGCGCATACCGGCTGCGCTTTCAATCATTTCGATTTCCTGAGGCAGAAGATAAACAGAGTTGTCCGCGTCTTCTCTTTGGCAACATCGGCCGCAGCATGTACAAGAAAAGCCGGCGTTCTCGATGTCTTGTTGAATTTTGTCGATCCGGTTTTCATAAAAGCTGTAAAGACGCTCAACTTTTGACAAGACGCTTTTTTCAAAAGACGGGTCTGCCGGCGCGAAAAAGACCGTCGTTATTTCACCGGCCGCGGGAACGGAGAATTCTGGCGGTTCTTGAGGGTTTTTATTTGAAAATGATGCATTCGTCTTGTTGCCTGTCATTTTGTTGCCTGTCATCTTCTGATTGTCATCTAATTGTTTGTATCGTTTGCATCGTTTGTATTGGTTTGTATTGGTTTGTATTGTTTGAGATGAGAAGAGGAATATAATTCTAACGTTTTGAAATCTAAAGAGCTGAAAAACGAACATAAATACATATATTTGTACATTGTTACAATACATGTAAACATATAATATAAATTTCAATTTTATGTATTTTTTGAACCGTAAATCATAACGGAGACTGAATATGTGGGAGCCTATTCGAAAAAAATTTGAGAAATATCCGGCGCAGGAAAAAGTTGTCCGACTTCTTTTTGAGCGCGGTTTTCAGGTCAACGAAGACGGAAAAGTTGTTTCCGGCCACATCGAAATCCCGCATGTTCAAATCGGGCGGGAGGCGGGCGTTGACCGTCGCATTGTCGACGCGACAGCTCGGCATATCATTGAAGACGAAACGCTTTTCGATTTTTTCAAAAACGTTCGTTCCATTCCTTTTTTAGCGGACGTCGCGCCGTCTTTGAATTTAGGTGTTGTTATTATCATTCCCGATGACGGCGCCGGTATCGGTATCATCGCAAGCGTGACAAATGTTATTTCAGAAGCGGGGCTTCGTATTCGTCAGGCTGTGTCAGACGACCCTTACTTTAATGACGCGCCGCGGCTGACGATTATTACCGACCAAAAAATTCCGGGACATGTCGTTGAAATGATCCGAAACGCCAAAGGCGTCAAAGGCGTCACGATTCATTGATAAAATTTACCAATTTTTCGCAATTTTCGCATTTCTCACATTTTTTTCGATAATCCTCCACCTACAGTGGCGGTTTATGTTTTACTTTCAGGATATCAAACGGATTCGAGTGAGGCCTTGCCTCGTCAAAATCAATATTTCAAAAAAAGAAGGCCGACTGCTCATGAATTGAGCGGCCGGCCTTTTATGCCGCCGAATATGCGATTTCGCATTTTGGCGGCTCAATAGATTATGTTTATTTTCGTCGTATCTTGTTGTTTATTTTTGTTGTTTTTTTTGTTGTTTTTTTTGTTGTTTAATTGCTATTCTCTTCCCGACGTTTCCAAGTAAAGATGAAAATGCTCACCGCGATAAAGAACATCAAAACGAAGGCGGCAGCCGGATCTTCATCATCCTTCGGAATTTCGGGTTCTCTGACCGTTTGTCCCGGATTCGACGGGGTCTGCTCCGGCGGTTCAATCTGAGGCGGTTCGACCTGAGGCGTTTCTCTGCCCGGATTCACAATCGTCGCATTTCCTGTGCCGTTACCTGTTCCCGGTTGAGTTGTTCCGTCCGAGTCCAAATAAACCATCAGGATGCCGTTGTTTTCACTCAGGATAAACGATGCAATCTTCGGCAAAACCGGGTCATACGGCGTGGAATTCAAGATATAGCCGGAAGGAGCAGGTGCGTCAGAAGTCGTTACTTCATAGGCTGCCCAGATGTTCGCCAAAGCAGTGTTGTGAGCGCTGAGAGGTGTCGGCGTGGCGCCCGCGAGATAATATTCAACGTTGATCGTGACGGTGTCACTCAAATTCACATCCAAATAAACCTTCAAGAGACCGTTGTCTTCAGCCACGATAAAGGACGCGATCTTGGGCAAGATCGGGTCATACGGCACGGCGCTTAAGTCGTAGCCCGGAGGAGCGGGCGCGTCAGACGGCAACACTTCATAACCGGCCCAGATGTCCGTTAAAGATGTGTCGTAAGTGTTGAGGTGAATCGGAATTGTGTCTTCGAGATAATATTCGATGTTGATTGTGACGACGTCATTCAGGTTTTCGTCAAGATAAACCTTCAAGAGACCGTTGTCTTCATCCACAATGAAAGACGCAATCTTGGGCAAAACCGGGTCATACGGCGTGGCGTTCAAGACATAGCCGGCAGGTGCAGGCGCGTCAGTTGTCGTCACTTCGTAACCGGCCCAAACAGTCAAAATCTCGTCATAATTGGTGAGATGAGACGGTGTAGCCCCAACAAGGTGGTATTCAACGTCGATTGTAACGGTGTCACTTGAATTCACATCCAAATAAACCTTCAAGAGACTGTTGTCTTCAGCCACGATGAAAGACGCAATCTTGGGTAGAATCGGGTCATAAGGCGTGGCGTTCAAGACATAGCCGGCAGGTGCAGGCGCATCAGAGGAAACCACTTCATAACCGGCCCAAATGTTTGTTAAAGCTGTGTCGTAAGCGCTGAGGTGAGTCGATGTCGCCGCGAGGTAATATTCAATGTCGATTGTGACGGTGTCATTCTGATCTTCATCGAGGTAAACCTTCAAGAGACCGTTGTCTTCATCCACAATGAAAGACGCAATCTT
>WRCE01000022.1 GCA_009784005.1 Candidatus Methanimicrococcus labiotermitis | reverse complement strand
GTCAGAATTGCGCTGTGTTGGGTTATACTCCATCCCGCGAACGAGACAGGAACCATAACACCGTCGCTTTCTTTGTCAACCGGGTCGTGCATCGGCTTGGGTGTTGTTCTTAAGGTGTAACCGAACTGAACAGAGACGTTTGTATCCATGCCGGGACCGCCTGTACCGCTGCCGGTGTCATAGTAAACATCGAATTTGATATCATTAATATCAGGTGTACCGCTGTTGGTTGAATCATAGCCCCAAAGAGCATAAACAGTTACATCAGCGTCAACAATGTCAATCATTTCAATCCATGATGCAGGAAGCGTGTCGTCCTTTGTCAGAATTGCAGCGTGAGGGGTCATACTCCAGCCCGCGAACGAGACAGGAACCATAACGCCATCGCTTTCTTTGTCAACAGGGTCGTGCATCGGCTTGGGTGTTGTTCTTAAGGTGTAACCGAACTGAACAGAGACGTTTGTATCCATGCCGGGACCGCCTGTACCGCTGCCGGTGTTGTAGTAAACATCGAATTTGATATCATTAATATCAGGTGTACCGCTGTTGGTTGAGTCAAAGCCCCAAAGAGCATAAACAGTCACATCAGCATCAACGATGTCAACAGTCGTTATCCATGACGCAGGAAGCGTATCGTCCTTTGTCAGAATTGCAGCGTGGGGAGTCATACTCCAGCCCGCGAACGCGACAGGAACCATAACGCCGTCACTTTCTTTGTCGACAGGGTCGTGCATCGGCTTAGGTGTTGTCGTTAAGACATAGTCGTCCTGAACAGGGATGTTTGTGTCTCTGACAGGACCGCCTGTACCGCTGCCGGTGTTGTAGTATATGTCATACTTTTCATCATTGAAGTCAGGTATACCGCTGCCGCTTGTGTCATAGCCCCATAATGCATAAACAGTCACTTCATCATCAACAATGTCAACGGTTTCTGTCCATGATGCGGGGAACGTGTCGTCCTTTGTCAAAATCGCAGCGTGCGGAGTCGTACTCCAGCCCGCGAAAACGACATCGATCAAAACGCCGTCGCCCTCTTTGTCAAAGGGATCGCGCGTCGGTTCAGGATATGTGCTTAAGGTATAGCCGTTCTGAACCGGGATGTTGGTATCGGTGCCGGGACCGCCTGTACCGCCGTTGGGGTCATAGTGAACGTCATACCTGACAGCAATAACATCGGGTGTACCGGTACCGGCTGTATCGTAGCCCCAGATGGCGTAAACAGTCGTATCACCGCTAATGGCAACAGTATCTGTCCATGATGAGGGAGGCGTATCATCTTTTGTAAGGATCAATCCATACAGGGCGGTACTCCAGCCCACGAACGAGACATTGACAAGCACGCCGTCACCCTCTTTGTCAACAGGCGCGCGAGACGGCGCGTCTGTGCTTAACAGGTAGGCCGACTGTACAGTCACCGTAACAGGGTTGGGGTACGGGCCTGTGTTTGCCGTACCGCCGTTGAGGTGGTAAGTCAATTCGTACACGGGGTCGGTTATGTCAGGCGTACCTGTGTTGGTCGTGTCATAGCCCCAGACAGCATAGACTGTCACGTCATCCATAACGGAAATGACCGATTCTTCGTCAGGCAATGTGTCACCGTATGCATATATTTCACCGATGGCGCTGTCATCAAGCGTCCAGTACGCAAAGACAACAGGTGTCGGATTACCGAGATAGAGCACATCCGCGTGGTCCGGCTCATCTTCGCTTAACATATAATACTCTTGCTCAAGGACCATCACAGGGTTGGGGGTCGGACCGGTGTTGACAATACCGCCGTTGAGGTCATACGTTAATTCGTGCATGGGGTCGTTTATGTCAGGCGTGCCTGTGCCTGTCGTGTCATAGCCCCAGACAGCGTAGACAGTCACATCAGCCGTAATGGAAATCTCATCAGACCTGAGAGGCAACGGGGTGTTAAATTCGTGTATCACACCAAGTGTACTGTTATCAAGTGTCCAGTACGCGAAGACCACCGGTGTCTGTTCGCCTTGATATAAAACAGGGAATCGAGTCGGCTTCTGTTCAAGGTTTAACGCGTAGGCAGGCTGCTCGGTGACCATCACGGGATTGGGTGTCGGGCCGGTGCCGGCCAAACCGCCGTTGAGGTTGTATCTTAATTCGCGCTCGATGTCTGTGATATCAGGCGTACCTGTGCCTGTTGTGTCATAGCCCCAGACAGCGTAGACAGTCATGTTATCCGAGACGGCAACCGTCGCGGACTCTGCGGGTAATGCCTCACCGCGAGCGTATATCTTGCCGACAGTGGTGTCATTGAGTGTCCAGAACGCAAAGACCACAGGCGTATCCTTCCCGTTGTGCATCTCATTCAAGCGCGTCGGCTCGTTTGTGCTTAACGCGTAGAACGGTTGTTCAGTGACTCTCTCGGGGTTCGGGAACGGACCGCCTGTACCGCCGTTGAGTTCGTAGTAAACGTCGAATTCGGCATCAGTTATGTCAGGCGTTCCCGTACTTGTCGTGTCAAAGCCCCAGACAGCGTAAACAGTCATGTCACCCGCAACGGCAACAGTATCAGACCGTGTCGGCAATGTTTCGCCGCGTGCGTAAACCTTACCGAGGTTGGTGTCGGAGAGTGTCCAATACGCAAAGGCAACAGGTGTCGGCGTACCGTTGAGTAACTCCGGACCGCGCATCGGCATGGGTTCTCTCAATAAAACATAAGCATCCTGCACGGGAATGTTGGTATCAATCGGAGGACCGCCGGTACCGCCAACGAAATTGTAAGTAATATTGTAACTCTCATCATCAACGTCAGGGATGTCGTTTCCGGTGGAGTCAAAGCCCCAAATCGCGTAGACAGTCACGTTATCGTTCACGATATTAACCGTCGTTATCTCAAGCGATTCAAGAATATCGCCGTCGTCTTTCGTCAAGATTTGTGTATGGGGCGCTGCGCTCCAACCGGCGAACACGACGGATGTGCTCATGCCGCGGAACGTACCGTTCACGTGTGTCGGCTCGGGCGTAAACCTTAACGGATAATCGTCCTGCACAGGGACGTTTGAATCAATAATCGGACCGCCGGTACCACCGTTTTGGTTGTAATGAACATTATATCTGTCATCCACAACATCAGGAACGCCGTTGCCGGTGCTGTCGTAGCCCCAAAGCGCGTAGACGGTCACATCACTGTTCGTCACATTGACAGTCGATATCAAAGTTGTCAGATACGATTCATCAGCGGATGTCAGGATTTTGGATGTCGGAAGGGAACTTTCATTTATCCAGCCCACAAACACGACATTAACCATGACATTGTCACCTTCTTTATCAACCGGAAGATGCGTCGGCCTGGGCATGTCCTTTAAGACATAATTGTTCTGCACGGGGATGTTCATATCAGGCTCGGGACCCGTGCCGAATTCACCGCCGTTCAGGTTGTAAGAGATGTTATATTTCACATCACCGACGTCAGGAACGTTATTGCCTGTGGTGTCAAAGCCCCAAATCGCGTAAACAGTCACATCGTCGTCCAAAATATTGACAGTCTTAACTTCCGCTAAATCCAAAAGCGGCTCATCATCTTTTGTCAAGATGTCTGCGACAGGACTTAAACTCCAGCCCGCGAACACGACGGATGTGCTCACGCCGTTGTGCATAGCGCTTGCATGCGACGGCTTTGGCGATTGCTTTAAGAGATAGGCCGGCTGGATGGGAATAGCAAACTCGGTTCCCGGGCCGCCCGTACCGCCGTTGGGGTCGTAAGTAACATCGAATAACAGTTCGGTTAACTTTGCGTAAACGTTAATGTCTCCGGTTGTGCCGGCTTCAACGCCGGTAATCGGAATTGTAAGCAACGAGTCATTATACCATCCTTCGAATATGTGTCCGAAGCGTTCAGGGTCCTCGAAAAGGAATTCACTTGTAACGTTGTAAGTCGCCGGATTCTGATGTTCGGAAGCAAAGACATTGTGGTATGTGATGTTATACTCAATGAGTTCCCACTGCGCATAATAATACGCAGGCCTCGTGTAGAGTCCCATCATAGTGCCCGGCGGAATGTTTGAGCCCGATCCGTCCGATTTATCATTCCAACCCACAAAGCGATAGCCGTCTTGAGTGAAAGTATTTTGCTCAATAACATGATTCGTACCGAGCGAAACATTCACGGTGATTTTTTCATCGTCGCCCGGGAAGTTTTTGTAATACGTGGGGTAGAATTCCCAAACACCGAATAATTCGACTTTTTGCTTGACCTCTCTTTCTTCCACATCATAAAAGACACCATTATTGTCTAACCAATGCGCAAAGCCCCTGTCATAATAATTTTCACCGGTTTCGGGGTTTTTAGGCATCAATTGTTCAAGGGTCTCATGGAAATTTACCGGATTAGGAGCGTCTGCGTAAAGATTCGGAACGTCATTCATAATCGTCATGTCGTAACGAACCGCGCCGCGATTGACGGTATTGACAGTCTCGTTGGTGGGGTCCCACGGTGTCTCCCTCCATGTAAAAAGGATATCATACGGACCGACTAAACCTTTATACGATACAATGCGCTGATCGCGATAAGCAATATTGGCAGAAGTGAGTGTTTGTAAAACACCGGGTTCGTCAAGAACCGTGAAATCGTTCGGACTGGTCGTCCTGTTTATGTAATTCTCAGTTGTGAAATTTCCGGCTGCAAAAGTGGGAATGGTACCTGCGGCAGCGGCTGCACCCCCGCCGTAACGAGCAAGGAAACCAAATCCTCTTCCCAGATTCCAATCAATAGCCCATTCTGAAGTTGGATCTCCGGTGATCTCCCAAGTATCGTAATCATATCTCGCTGTCGAGGTGTGATTCCAATACTCAATTCTCTCCATATTTGTAACCCGGAAATTGGTCTGATTCACGCGATTTCCGTTTAGCGTCAGATTATAGGTATTGCCGGCAGCAGGCAGAGGCTGGAAAAAGGGGCGGCCGTTATTGCCATGATAAATTGTTACATCGGCGGCTCTGTCGATATCAATTATCCCTCTTGACGAATTGATAACCGGATTAGCGGCTGTCGTATTCATGCCGATGACGTGAAGCACTGCCAATTTGTCTACCGTTAAATTACCCGTTTGAATGACAGAAGAATGACCGTGGTTTATTAACCTGACTTCTGCCCCGTAATTAACTCTGAAATCGGAAGTAAAATTAACCATGCGCGAAGTTGTGTTAGTGGCAGTGCCCGTATTACCGTAAATAGTAAGCTTTGAACGATCTCTTAACTCAACGTCACGGAAGTGAACGGACGTATAATTGTTCCTGTTTTGGATATGAACGGTGACGACGGAAGAATTACCCACAGTAAATTTATTTCCGAAACGGATAAAAGCCCCTGAACTGGTGGAGGAAGGGTCCCCGTCACCTGTACTGATAACATTAACTGTACAGAAATCTCCGACTGTGAAATCGCCGAGAGTGTCTGCATTGAACTTGTTATCGACAAGCACATTCATTGTCGAAAAGTTGCCGATGATAACGTGCGGGGTCTCTCCTGCCCCGGCCGCTTCACCGCCGAAAACAGAATAATTTGCCTGACCGGCTCCGTCTCTGAGAGTGTTATAACGCAAATTGATATTGGAGTGGTCATGAATGATGTAATTCGGTCTGGCGCCCATGCTTGCCGTGGTTGAATCATTGCCTATCTGAAACATCATCGGACCTTGAGCCCTTGCAGACCCGCGGGGATTTGTTTTATAAACAGTCACATTGTTCTTAAATTCCACTCTGCCGACTGCCAAGGCTTGACCCCACGCGCAACTGGCGAGAGCTGTCCTGTCATTCATATTTAATGTAATATTGTGCTCAACGCGATTAACATCTTCGTATGAAAGAGTGCCTCCGATACCGAGACCTTCGTTCAATTCACTCGAAGTATTCGTGCCGCCGTAACGGGGGTCGTTGATAACAATTTCAACATCATCCAATGTAACGATACTGCGATTATCCATCATCAGTTGAGGGCCGATATAAAATACATTACGGTAAGTCATATTTGTACCATAATTAGTACCTCCGCTGTTGATAAAACCCCTGTTACCACCGATAATATATGCATTTTCAATGGTTAAGTCGAGTCTGTTTGCTGTATTCGTGTTTGTCCTCATAACATAATGGTTTACGCTGTAATTAGAGATAACACAGAAATACTGCACCCATTTATGCCAATCATCATCACGTGTTGACTGGTCGCCGACATTCACATTTCTTCCTTCACTGCGGTCAACAGCGCCGTTAAAAGTAAGATTTCTCTTATTCCGGTTAAAAAGGGGATTACCGACATATATCGGCATTATAGTCGTAGGCTCGGCGCTTGACAAACGGTTTCGTAATTCATTCTGATTGATATCACTGCCAAGCCAAATGTATGTGATGTGCGTATTAGTTCTGCCCGCATTCGCGGCAGATGCATAACCGGTTGTCATGTTAATACTCGTGAGTTCATACATGCCTCTTGTATTATACACAATAGCTTCATTTGAGAGTGGAGTCGACAAAAGAGAAGAACCAAGACCGACACCGTCTCTGGAATATTCCCAGTCGGGAGCGTCAAAATAAAAGTTAACTTCGCCGGGAGAGTCGACAGTAACGGTTGCGGGTGATGCGGGACCGTGTGTGGTGGTGGTGTTTGTAACGGTCGGGTCGTAGGTCGGATTGAGCAGCCAGTTACCCATTTGAGCCTGAACTTGGTAATCAGCCGCATTTACAGTAACAGGTGATCCGTCCCACTCTATTTCATAAGTCCGATAGAGCCTGTCAACTTTTTTCATTCCCCAGTTGTAATAGGCAAAAGGAAAGGCGGCATCGGGAGTTATCGAAAGATTTCGGTGAGGAACGGTGTTGTCAATCTTTGTCGTGATTTGATAAACGTTAATTGTGATGGTGTTTCCGCTGCGTCCTCTCGGCATCGGCGGTTCTGAGTTTGCCGTCAGATTTTCTTCCTCTATCGCGACAGGGGCGTCGTTGTCATATGTGATGTAAAAACGAACGTCGCCGGTCAAGCCGTAAATGACGAAGTAACGGTCTGACGATTTGGAATTGTCAATTTTAAAAGAAGACCATTCAAAATTAAAGCTGTTGACACCGCCGGCAAATTTAAAAGCGTTGTCGTCACGATCGGTGTAATGTATCTCGTCGGATTCACCGGCAATGCCGCTGAAATCTTGACTGCCGATCAGCCGTTCACTCGGCTGGCCGAATTCGTCGTAAGAAACTTGATACCAATATGCTGTAAAAGACCCGGTACCGATAGAACCATTTTCATCTTCTGCGGCAACGATTGTTGTCCCAAAAGTTCCTGTGACCATCATGATAACAATCATGATTGTGAATAAACGATTAACTAAATGCTCTTTCATATGAAACACACACACTGCTGTTAACAAACCAATATGCCGCGACCGGCACCAATTATATAAATAAAATAAATTTAAAACGTATACACTAATTGAGATAGATTCTGAAAGATGTATATTAAAAAATACATTTCGGAGTTTGTATATAAATATAATATTAATTGTTAAATAATTATAGACCCAAATAACATTATTCTCTAAGAATATTTTTGGATTTAATAGTAATTTTTACTATAAATTAAAGAACTAATTAAATATTGCGATATAATTCGTATACAATTGTTTTACAAAATCCAAAAAACGATATGATGAGACAAAGACCGAGTATGAGAAAGAATCAAAACGGCGACAGAAACAAAAAAATAGGAACAAAATTCCCCACCGATAAAATCGAGGACGGATGAATGTACCGAATTGAGAGAGAAATTAACCAAAATTTTTGACAGAGAATATTTAAATAGATAGATAATGACCGAAATATTAAGTCAAAATAATTTAAATAAAAAATATAAAACCGAAACGTTTAAATAAAGGATTTTGAGCAAAAGAATTTAAAACAAAAAATTAAATCGAAAAGATTTAAATACTAAAAAATAAACCGGAAAATTAAAATTGAAATATTTTACCTTAAAAATTTAAATTGAGAAAATTAATCGAAAAACGAGTTGAAAAACGAGCTGAAAAATGAGCTGAAAAACAAGCTGAAAAACAAGCTGAAAAACAAGCTGAAAAACAAGCTGAAAAACAAGCTGAAAAACAAGCTGAAATGGAAAAACGTGAATAAGAGTCACGACAAAAGATAATTAATTACTCTCTGAAATTTTAAAAACGGTTATGATAATGAGTGAAGGAAATGAGTGAGAGTGATGAGTGAACGCAGATTGACGCGTCAAACTTTTTTCTCGAAATATTTTTAAGATAGGTCAGTGTTTGTTCCACAACTTAATACAAATCATTTATCATTTACCACTATCATTTACCACTATCATTTACCACTATCATTTCTATCATTTTACTTCTCACTCAAAATCAGGATAAGGTGTTTATGCTTCAGGAAATACCGGAAAAATATGAAACCAAAAAGGTTGAAGAACAGATCAACCTGTTTTGGCAGGAAACCGACGCGTATCGTAAGACGCGCGAATGCCGCAAAAACGGCAAAAAATTCTTTTTCGTTGACGGGCCGCCGTATACAACGGGACATATTCACATGGGAACGGCTTGGAACAAAGTCATCAAAGACTCTATTTTAAGATACAGGTCAATGAACGGCGACGCTGTGACAGACACGCCCGGCTGGGATATGCACGGCCTGCCGATTGAAGTCAAAGTCGAAGAAAAACTCGGTTTTCAAAGTAAAAAAGACATTGAAGCATTCGGCGTTGCCGGCTTCATTCAGGAATGCAAGTCTTTCGCGATTGAAAAGAAAGGCGACATGACCGAACAATTCAAAGCGCTCGGCGTTTGGATGGATTGGGACAACCCGTACATGACCTTAAAAGACGAATACATCGAAGCCGCGTGGTGGGTCATCAGACAGGCGTATGAAAAAGAACTTCTCGACGAAGGAAAACGCGTCGTCAACTGGTGCCCCCGCTGCGAAACCGCAATCGCCGATTCCGAAGTCGAATACATGGACAGGACCGATGATTCCGTTTATGTCAAATTCCCGATCATAGACGAAAACGGCGCAAACGGCGCAAACAGCGCAAACGGTGCAAACAGCGCAAACGGTGCAAACAGCGCAAACGACACATACATCGTCATTTGGACGACAACCCCGTGGACCCTCCCGTCCAACGTTGCCGCCGCCGTTCACCCCGATGCCGAATACGTGTATGTCAAAGCGACGCGCGAAGACGGCAAGACCGAAACACTTCTCATCGGCAAAGAAAGCGTCCCCCTCATCATGAAAAGAGGGAAATACGCGTCTCACGAAATTTTAGAGACGAAAAAGGGAGCCGACATTCAAGGTTTGGCATACAGCGCGCCTCTCGCCGCCGAAGTACCGGCACAGTCGGAAATGGCGCACGCCGTCTACCCGGCAGATTACGTGTCACTTGACAACACGGGTGTTGTTCACATCGCCCCGGGGCACGGCTTAGACGACTACAACGTCGGCGCCAAATACGGCCTGCCGATTTTCTGTCCCGTCGGACCAAACGGCGCATACACAAAAGAAGCCGGAAAATACGCCGGCATGAACATCAGAGACGCCAACAGCGTCATCCTTGAAGACCTGAAAAACAAAGACTTAATCTTATCCCAAGGCAAAATCGTCCACCGTTACGGTCACTGCTGGCGCTGCAAAACCGCAATCATCTATTTAGCCACCGAACAGTGGTTCCTCGATGTCGGCAAAATCAAAGACAGCATGTTAACCGCCATTGACGAAGACATCGAATGGACGCCCGACTGGGCCGGTTCCGCCCGCTTCAAAGACTGGGTATCCGGCGCCCGCGACTGGTGCATCTCCCGTCAGCGATACTGGGGCATCCCCGTTCCGATATGGACATGCCGTGACTGTAAAAAGCGCGCCGTCATCGGTTCCAAAAAAGAACTGATCACAAAAGCGGAACTTGCCGGCGACATAGAACTTCACCGCCCGTATGTCGATGACATCAAATTCGACTGCGATTGCGGCGGCAAAATGGTCAGAACCGCAGACGTTTTCGACGTTTGGTTTGATTCCGCCGTCGCCTCCTTCGCAACGCTCGGCTTCCCCGGCCGAACCGACCTCTTTGAAAAAATGTGGCCGGCAGACTTCATCACCGAAGGCCATGACCAAACCCGCGGCTGGTTTTACTCCCAGCTCGGCGCTGCCGCCGCGTCCGTTGGAAAAACGCCGTACAAAAGCGTTTTAATGCACGGTTTTACAATGGACAAAGACGGCAAAAAAATGTCAAAAAGCCTCGGAAACGTCGTCGCGCCCGATGAGGTTATTGAAAAATACGGCGCCGACGTTCTTCGCGCCTATTGCCTTTCCTCCAGCGCGCCGTGGGACGACCTCAAATTCGTATGGGACGATGTGGCCGCCGTGAACAGAACCATCAACATCCTTTGGAACGTTTACAGATTCCCGCAGCCCTACATGATTTTGGATAACTTCGACCCTGCCGCCCACCCGGCAGAATCCTTAATCGGCAGCATGCGCGAGGAAGACAAATGGATCCTTTCCCGCCTCCAGTCCGCCGTCACCGACGTGACCGAAGCGATGAATGAGAAAATGCTTCACAAAGCCGTTCGCACTCTGTTCAACTTCATTTTGGAAGACTTATCCCGCTGGTACATCCAGCTCATCCGCCCCAGAACATGGACGGAAGCCAACGACCCCGACAAGCTTGCCGTTTACGCGGTCCTTTACGAAACGTATGTCACGCTTGCCAAACTGACGGCGCCGTTTATGCCGTACATCTCAGAAACCATGTACCAAAATCTTGTCAAAAACGTCAATGAAAGCGCGCCGCTTTCCGTTCACATGAACGACTGGCCCGCCGCCAAAGAAATATTCATCGACAAAGAAATGGAAGAACACATGGAAATTGTCAGAACGGTCGTGGAAGCCTCTTCCAATGCCCGCCAAAAAGCCGGCCGCAAACTGAGGTGGCCGATTTCAAGAATCGTTGTCGCCCCGACAAGCGAAACCGTTGCCGCCGCGCTGACGCACCTCAAAGACGTGCTTTTGGAACAAACCAACGCCAAAGCCGTGGAAGTTCTCGCCGTCGGCGAATCATGGAAAGATTTAGACGTAAAGATGAGCCCCAACCAAAGCGTTCTCGGCCCCGCCTTTAAGCAAAACGCCAAAAAAGTTGCCGACGCGCTCAACGAAGCCGGCGCCAAGTCTTTAAAAGACGCATTCGCCCGCGTGGATGAAATGGAGTTGACCCTCATCGACGGCACAACCGTCATCGTCACGCCCGACATGGCAGAATTTGAAGAACTCATCCCGCAAGGCATAGCCGGCAGCGAATCCGACTGCGGCATGGTTTACATCGACGCCAAACTGACAAAAGAATTAGAAGCCGAAGGCTACATGCGCGAAACAATCCGCCGTATCCAAGACATGAGAAAAGAAATGGACTTGGCTGTCGACGCGCAAATCACCGCCGACATTCAAATAAAAGACGAACACGTCGCCTCACTAATCGCCCCCATGGCAGAAAAAATCGCATCGGAAGTTCGCGCAGGCGAATTAAACTTAAACACAAGCGCGCCTGCCGGCGACCTCGTGAAAGACTGGGAAATCGAAACCATCCAAATGGTCATCGGCATTTCGGAAAAGAAGGCGTAAACCGCCTTCTTCATTTCTTTTTTTAAAAAAATCGTCTTTCATTTCTTTTTTTAAAGAAACGTATTTCGTTTGTTCTCAAATATTGAATGAACAGCAGAGCGTCTTTTTCCCGTGATTTTCAAGAGACGGCCGCGCGCGCCCGCGCCGCGCCGGCCTCAGCCATAAATCAATTCACTCAAAAATTCTCAAAAAATCACTCAAAAATTCTCAAAAAATCTCAAAAAATCACTCCGAAACCACGCAACACAGTTCGCGGACGCGCTCTTTTTCGCCGACAACGGAAATGACATCGCCTTCGCGGAAAATAAAAAAGCCGTCGGGATTCATGATTGTTTCTTCATCGCGCTCAACGCCAATCACCAGACACTTGGACCTGTCCCTGATATTGCAGTTGCAAAGGGGCTTATTCAAAAACGGCGAATTCTCTTCAATGACGAACTGCTGAAGAATAACTTCTTCCCTGTCTTTCTTTTCGGGCGCCAGCGAATGGCTTTCGATTTCTCTTTTGAAAACGTTCATCTGCTCATCCGTTCCGAGGAGGACAATTTTATCCAGCGGGTAAAGATGCTCGGCGCCGCCCGGAATATTGAACCTTTGGTCGCCGCGGATGATAGAAACGATATTGACGCCGTACTTTTCGCGAAAGCCGAGTTCCGCCAATGTTTTACCGATGACCGGGGATTCGGAGTCCACTTCAAACGTGTCCATGTGAACATCCGCCAAAGCGGTCACTTCCGCCTCTTTTTTGAGCTTGCTGAACGTTCGTTCGTTGAGGTTGTTCATAAACCGCGTTTCAATTCGAGTGTACTGATTCTGAAGCGTTTTTGACAAAACGGCAAAGGCCAGCAGGAAAAAAACAATAATAACGATAATGCCGATTGCCGACGTATATTCCATGAAAATGACATAAGAAGCAATCAGCGCCGCGACCAAGAAACGAACCAGCATCAAAGAAATCAAATAACTCGTTTTGAAATTAGAGTCATTCCACAGCGTTTCAAACTGTTTTGTCCTCATCCGGCTCATCAAAAGCGCGCTCAAAAACGGCGCCATAAAAAGAAACGTAACGGCAACCGACAAAACCGAACCTTGCCACCCGCCGATATGGCCTTTCACAAACGGCGAGAGATAAGAAACGGACAAAAGAGCGATAGCAATCAGAAGAACGCCGTAAATCACAATCACCAAAATGTTGGTTTTGAGAACCTTCTTCCAAATGTTCTCCTTGTTAATGGTTTTACTCCCCTGCCCGTAATTGTCCAAAAAGCTGCAAAGTTTCGGCGGCAGGATTTTTCCAAAAGCGTTGTAAGCCTTATCGGAATGTTGAATCATATACGGCGACGTAAATGTCGTAATCACCGAAACGGCAATAATCACCGGAAATAAAAAGTCGCTTGTCACGCCCAAAGCCAAACCGACGCCGGCGATGATGAAAGAGAACTCACCGATTTGCGCCAGCGAGAACCCCGACTGCATCGAAACTTTCAGATTCTGCCCTGAAATGAGGACGCCGAAAGATGAGATAATCGCTTTGCCGACAAGCGTCACCCCTGTCACAATAACAATCGGAACGGCGTAATCAATCAAAATTTGAGGGTTAAGCATCATGCCGACGGAGACGAAAAAAACCGCGCCGAACAAATTCTTAATCGGCTTTGTCACGTGCTCAATCTTTTCACTGTCAATGGTTTCCGCCAAAATCGAACCCATGATAAAAGCGCCGAGAGCGGAGGAAAACCCGGTCTTAACGGAAATGACAACCATCCCGAGACACAACCCAATCGCGACAATCAGCAGCGTCTCCTCATTCATATATTTTCTGACGTATCGAAACACGCTCGGCAGAATGAAAATACCGGAAACGAACCACAGAATCAGGAAGAACAACATCCTTTCAACGCTTTCAATCAATTCCGCCCCGAGAGACGCGTGCGCCAAAACAATTGCCGGAAGCAAAACCATGATTAAAATCGCGATCAAGTCTTCAACAATCAAAACGCCGAAAACCACATTCGTAAACTTCTGTCCTCGAAGTTTTAAATCTTCAAAAGCTTTGATGATAATCGTTGTCGACGACATCGCCAGCATCGATCCCAAAAACAGACAATCCATGTAATGCCAGCCCATCAAGTAGCCGGCGGTAAACCCGATAATCAGCATCGCCACGACTTCCGTTATAGCCGTAACCGAAGCCGTGCCGCCGACTCTCATCAGTTTTTTAAAACTGAATTCCAAACCAAGCCCGAACAAAAGAAAAATAACGCCGATTTCCGCCCATAAAGAAACATTTTCGGTATCAGAAATCGTTGGAATGTACTGTCCCAGATTGCTCGGCAAATAAGCGATCAAATACCCGCTAATCAAAAGCCCCGCGACAATGTAACCCAAAACAAGCGGCTGCCTGAGGCGCTTAAAAACAAGCGTCATGACGGCGGCGGCGATTAAGATTAAAGCCAAATCCCCAATCAGCGGAGACAACTCTAACGACATGAATATTCCCCGAAACGGTATTGTTTTTATTATTGTTTTTATGAAAGTTTTGTTTTAACGATACTGTTCTGTTTTTATAAATTTATAATAGTTAGTTTTTGAAAAATAAAAATGAAAATAACTTCGTGACATAATCGAATGTTCACTTAATTTAAAATATTTTCGGGGCAAAATGAGAAAATAACAAGCACGGCAGACAGATAATGAAACAGAAGGATTCGTTTGAAAGAATTCGCCACCGGTTAAAAGAAAACAAATTCTGCCGCCGATTAATCGAATATGGTTAAAATTTAACTGATTAATCGAAAACGGTTAAAATTTAGCTGATTAATCGAAAATGGTTAAAATTTAGCTGATTAATCGAAAACGGTTAAAATTTCGCTGATTAAACGAAACGATTAAAATTTCGCTGATTAAACGAAACGATTAAAATTTCGCCGATTAAACGAAAACAGTCTAAGAATACAAATAAAACAAAACAGTCTAAGAATACAAATAAAACAAAAACGATTAAACCGATACAGATAAAACAAAAACGGTTAAACCGATACCGATAAAACGAAACAGTTAAACCGCTGTCGATAAAAAGAAAACGGTTAAAGCAACACCGATAAAACGACAACGGTCAAATTGACACAAATCAAACAAAAATGGTTAAACCGCCGCCGCCCCTTGCTTCTCAAAGATTCTCTTTTCCACTTGTTCGAACGTTTCGTCCAAGTTCGCGCTGCAGAACTGGCTGTTGTAAAGCATCGCGTAAAAGCCGTTTTCTTCCATCAGCTCATCGTGGCTGCCACGCTCGATGATTCGTCCTTTGTTGATGACCAAAATTAAATCGGCGTTTCGAACTGTGGATAAACGGTGAGCGATGACAAAACTTGTACGGCCGGCCATCAGAGTCGCCATGGCGTTTTTGATTTGAGCTTCCGTTAACGTATCGACGTTGCTTGTCGCCTCATCCAAAAGCAAAATGACGGGATTTGAGAGAAAAGCGCGAGCGATTGTCAGCATTTGTTTTTGCCCTTCCGAAATGTTGGACGCGTCCTCATTGATGACCGTATCGTATCCCTGAGGCAGTTTTCTGATAAAAGAGTCGGCGTAAGCCATTTCCGCCGCCTTGATGATGTCTTCTTCGGATGCGCCATCGCTACCGTAAGCGATGTTGTCGCGAACGGTGCCGTTAAACAGCCACGGCGTTTGAAGAACGATGCCGAAAAGACTGCGCAAATGCTCGCGTTTCATTTCCGTGATGTCGATGCCGTCGATTCGGATATGACCGCTGTCCGCCTCATAAAAACGCATCAGCAAGTTCAAAATTGTCGTTTTTCCGGCGCCCGTCGGTCCGACGATTGCCACCGACTCGCCCGGGCGAATGTTCAAATTCAAATCCGAAATAACGGGGCGGCCGGGTTCGTAGCTGAAAGAAACGTTCTCAAAGACGACCTCACCTGCCGGATTTTGAAGCGCGTCGGAGTGGGTGTCGGAAAGGAAGGCGGAGTGGGCGGCGGAGTGGGAGGCGGAGTGAGTGTCGGAAAGGGAGGCGGAGTGGGAGGCGGAGTGGGAGGCGGAGTGGGCGACGGCATGAACGCTGTCCGGCAACTCTTCCTCGGCGTCGAGTAAAGCAAAAACATGTTCCGCTGACGCGAGCGTTGACTGGATCATGTTGATCACTGTTGAAATCTGCGTTATGGGATGCGTAAACTGTTTTGAATAAAGGATAAAGGACTGGACGCTACCGATTGTCATTGTGCCGGCGAGAACGAAAAGGCAGCCGGCGATACAGACTATCACGTAACCGATGTTTTGAACGGAATACAAAATCGGCATGGCAATGCCCGAAATGAACTGCGCTTTCCAACCGGCAGCGTAAAGCTCTTCGTTCACCGCGTCAAACACTTCTTCTGATTTCTTTTCGCGGCTGAAAGCTTTGACAATCTTGTGTCCTGCATACATTTCTTCGATATGACCGTTCAGCGCCGCCATTCGCTCCTGCTGCCGCTTAAAATAAGGCTGAGAGCGGCTGACGATGATTTTTGTAAAAACCGCCGAAACCGGTAAAATCATGATACAGACAATCGTCAAATACGGATTGATGTAAAACATAATGAAGATAATACCAACCAGCGTCACCGCCGACGTAAACATCGAAACGGCGCCCTGCTGAAGCGTGTTGCTGATGTTGTCAATGTCATTAATAACGCGGCTCATGATTTCGCCGTGTGTGTGCCCGTCATAATATTTCAATCGCAGACGGGACAATTTGGAGCCGACGTCAGACCGAAGGTCGGCAACGACTTTCTGCGTCACCCCCGCCGTAATATACTGCTGGGCAAAAGCGAAAGCGGAACTGCCGGCATAAAGGCCCAAAAGAATCAGCAAAAGCGTCGTCACCGCTGAAAAGTCAACGGCAATCCTGCCGCCGCCCGACCCTGTAATCCCGTCGAACAGCACATTAATGATTTCGCCAATCAAAAGAGGCGCCAAAACCGAAAACATCGTGCTTAAAACCGCCGTGACAAAAACAACGGCGATTTTGAATCTGTGCGGCTTCAAATAAGCGAAAACCCGTTTAAGAGTGACTTTAAAGTTTTTCGGCTTTTCAGCGCCGCCGAAAAAACCGGGGCCGCCGGCAGGGCCGCGCCGGCTGCGGCGTCCCGTCAGCGTAGGATTCGGGGCGGTGTTCGAGGCGGTGTTCGAGGCAGTGTTCGGACCGGTGTTTTCCGGCCGCCGAGAAGAAGAGCCGCCTGCGCCCGCGCCCGCCGAGCCTTCCGTGCTCGCTACACCGCCGGTTAAACTGCCTATACTCGCTGCGTTGCCCGCGCTCATCGTGTCGCCCCCGCGTTGTTTGCGTCTGCGTTTGCGTCTGCGTCTGCGTTTGCGTCTGCGTTTGCATCTGCGACTGTGCATGCGTTTTCCGGCAACTCGGGCGAAACATCGCCGCCTGCCTGAGACGCGACAATTTTGCGATAGATATCGCAGGATTCCATTAATTCGGCATCCGTTCCGATGCCGGTGATTTGACCGCCGTCAAGCACAATGATTTTGGAAACGTTGCGAATCGTTGCCGCCCGCTGTGCCACGATAATAACGGCGGCGCCTGAGATTTCCGTTTTCAGCGCGCGCCTGAGGTTGGCGTCTGTTTTATAATCCAGCGCCGAAAAGTTGTCATCAAAAATGTAGATATCCGGCCTGCCGACGATGGCGCGCGCGATTGTCAGTCTTTGTTTTTGGCCGCCCGAGACGTTCGTTCCCCCTTGGGAAATAAAAGAGGAGATGCCTTCGTCCATGTTTTCAACAAACTCTGCCGCTTGAGCGATTTCAAGAGCTTTCCAAATCTCTTCTTCCGTTGCGTCTTCTTTGCCGAACCTGATGTTTTCGGCGATTGTCCCCGAAAACAAAAGAGCCGTTTGAGGCACAAACCCGATATTCTCCCGAAGCGCCTTTTGAGAAACGCGGCGCACATCCGCGCCGTTGACGAAAACCGCCCCTTCGGAAACATCATAAAAACGCGGAATCAGGCTGACCAAAGACGTTTTCCCGCAACCCATACCGCCGATAATCGCAACCGTTTCGCCGCGCCCGACAGAGAAAGAAATATCTTTTAAAACAAAAGCGTCAGACTCAGACTCGCCGTACCGAAACGACACATTTTTGAATTCGACCGCGGGAACGCCACCGTCGAAGTCAGAGTCAGAATCAGAGTTAGAATCAGAGTCAGAATCAGAGTAAAAGGCGACTGAAACGTCTTTTGCAGGGTCTGAAACGTCTTTTGCAGGGTCTGAAACGTCTTTGTCAGGGTCTGAAACGTCTTTGTCAGGGTCTGAAACGTCTTTGTCAGGGTCTGAAACGGCCGGCTCGGCATCCAGCACTTCTAAAATGCGGTCGGCTGAAACTTTGGCGCGCGGGATGATGATAAAAATATAAGAAATCATGATAACCGACATCATAATCATCGCGACGTACTGAATAAAAGCCATCATGTCTCCAATCGTCAGGTTCGCCGTTTCAACGCGAAGCCCGCCGTACCACAAAACAGCAATCGTTGTCAGGTTCATCAGAAACAGCATTCCCGGGAACAATAGAGCCGCGATGCGATTCACTTTCAAAGAGTAACGCATCAACTCGTCATTCGCCTCCTCATACTGATGATTCGCCGCCTCTTCTTTGTTAAAAGCGCGAATAACGCGAACGCCGGTCAAGCGTTCCCGAAGAACGCGCCCGAGCCCGTCCAACCTATTCTGCATTTCCTTAACCATCGGCATGATTTTGCGCGAAACAAAAAAAACGAAAACCGCAAGAACCGGAATAACGAGCAAAACCGCAAAAGACAAAGCGGCATCCTTTAAAAACATCAAAATCAACCCGCTGACAAACGTCAGCGACGCGACAACAACAACGCGCAAAAGCATCATGAAAACATTTTGAATCTGAGTCACATCATTGGTCGTCCGCGTCACCAACGTAGACGTCCCAAACCCGTCAAACTGATTCAACGACAAAGATTCAACCTTCACAAACAAATCGCGCCGAAGCAACTTCGCAAACCCCGTCGACGCCCGCGCCGTATAATACCCCGCCGCAATCGAACACAGCATACTGAAAACAGTCAGCGCCAGCATATACCCGCCCAATTCGTAAATATAAGAAACATTACCTTCAACAATCCCCCCGTCAACCATCCTCGCCATCAGCCCCGGCAGCATCAGCTGCGTCAAACAATGAAGAAACGTCAGAAAAAACGCCGCCGAAATAAAAAACTTATACGGCCTCAAATACGTCATCAATTTTTTCATGAACATCTTTCCGCGGCAAACAGCAAACAGCAAACAACAGACAACAAACAAAGGGCGCTTATCTTCCAATTTTCAGACAAAAAATAAAGCAATACCCATTACAAATACTTCGGGATATAAAAATTATAGCCGTCCCTCATGGAATGACAGCGCAAGACCTTTGCGTCATGATGAAAAAAGGGAAGGAAAGGAAAAAGGAAGAGAATAGGAAAAAGGAAGAGAATAGGAAAAAGGAAGAGAATAGAAAAAAGAGAAGAAAGGAAAAGAGAAGAAAGGAAAAGAGAAGAAAGGAAAAGAGAAGAAAGGAAAAGGGAAGAAAGGAAAAGAGAAGAGAATAGGAAAAGGGACAATACCGGCTGAAAACAAACAAAAAACATACAACCACCTCCATTTTCGGAATTGGGCGATGCGAAGCAGCGCACAAATACGAAAATGGAGATTTCTGCCAAAAAATAACGAGAAATATAAACAATATTTTTTTTTGAAAAATGCAAGATGAAAAGAGTGAAAAGAGAAAAAAAGAAAGGAAATAACGAGAAATACAAACAATATTTTTTTTTTGAAAAATGCAAGATGAAAAGAGTGAAAAGAGAAAGAAAAAGCAAGATGAAAAGAGTGATAAAAGAAAGAAAAAGAAGAGAAAAAGAAGAGAAAAAAGAAAGAAAAACGAACAAGTTACTTCTTGTCCGCTTTCTCAATAGCTGCCTGAGCGCCCGTCAAACGAGCAATCGGAACTCTGTAAGGCGAGCAGCTCACATAATCCAATCCGATTTCATACGCAAAGCGGATTGAGTGAGGTTCGCCGCCGTGTTCGCCGCAAATGCCTATCTTTAAGCCGGGCTTTGTCGCCCTTCCTCTTTTAACGCCGATATCCATCAGCTCGCCCACGCCCTCGCGGTCCAAAACCGCGAACGGGTCTTCGGGGAGGACGTCGTGTTCGATGTAAAGCGGAAGGAACTTCGCCACGTCGTCTCTGGAAAAGCCGAAAGTCGTTTGAGTTAAGTCGTTGGTACCGAAGGAGAAGAAATCGGCGTGCACTGCGATTTTGTCGGCGGTGATGACAGCGCGCGGCAGTTCAATCATGGTGCCGATGGTATAGTCAATCGTTATACCGCACTCTTTCATGACCTGCGCGGCGGTTTCTTCCACATCTTTTCGGGTGATTTCCAATTCTTTCACGTGGCCGACGAGCGGAATCATAATTTCGGGCTTAACGACAACGCCTTCTTTAACCAGCTGACAGGCGGCTTCAAAAATGGCGCGCGTTTGCATGTTATAAATTTCAGGATAAGTAATGCCCAAGCGGCAGCCTCTGTGGCCGAGCATCGGGTTGAGTTCGTGCAAATTGACGACGCGGTGAATCATATTTCCGATTTTGGTGATTTCTTCCTGCGGCGCGTTCTTGCACTTCAAATCAGCCAAAAGCTCCTGAAGTTCATACACTTTGGGAAGGAATTCGTGAAGCGGCGGGTCCAAATATCTGATCGTCACAGGTTTGCCCTGCATCACGCGCAGAATGCCGAGGAAGTCTTCTCGTTGCATCGGCAGGAGGATTTCCAAATACTTTTCGCGCTCTTCTTTGGTTTCGGACATGATCATAGCGCGGACGACCGGAATTCTGTTCTCTTCAAAGAACATGTGTTCGGTTCGGCAAAGGCCAATGCCTTCCGCGCCGAGGTCCAGCGCTTTTTGCGCGTCTTCGGGGGTGTCGGCATTGGTCCTGACGCCAAGGTCGCGAACGGCATCCGCCCAGCCGAGCAAAACTTCAATTTCGGGGCTGATTTCCGGCGGGATTAACGGCATTTCGCCCATAATCACACAGCCGGTGCTGCCGTCAATTGTAATAAAATCGAGTTCTTTAATTTCAATGTTGCCGACAAAGAATTTTTTGTCTTCGGGGGAAATGGTAATTTCACCGCAGCCGACAACGCAGGGCTTGCCCATACCGCGGCCGACAACAGCGGCGTGCGACGTCATTCCGCCGCGCACCGTCAAAACGCCTTCGGCAACATACATGCCGCCGATGTCTTCAGGAGACGTTTCGGTTCTGACGAGGATGATTTTTTCACCCATTTCTTTCATCTTTTCCGCGTCTTCCGGCGTAAAAACAACTTTACCGACGGCGGCGCCGGGGGAAGCCGGCAAGCCTTTTGCTATGACATTCTGTTTAACGGACGGGTCAATCATCGGGTGCAAAAGCTGATTAATTTGAGCAGGCGTGACACGCATGATAGCTGTTTTTTTGTCGATTAAACCTTCTTCGACCATGTCAACGGCAATCTTTGCGGCGGCGCGGGCGGTTCTTTTGCCGCCTCTTGTCTGAAGCATGTAAAGTTTGCTTTCTTCAATCGTAAATTCGATATCCTGCATGTCCTTGAAGTGTTTTTCAAGGGTTTGGCAAATATCGACCAGCTGCTTGTAGGCGGCCGGAATTTTCTTTTCCAGCGTTGAAATCTCGGCCGGCGTTCGAATGCCGGAAACGACGTCTTCGCCTTGGGCGTTGATGAGGTATTCGCCGAAAAACTTGTTTTCGCCGGTGGACGGGTCTCTTGTGAACGCGACGCCCGTGCCGGACATGTCGCCCATGTTTCCGTAAACCATGGACTGAACGTTCACAGCGGTTCCCCAGTCGCCGGGGATGTTGTTAATCTTTCTGTATGTAATCGCGCGCTGAGAGTTCCAAGAATCGAAAACGGCGTCAATCGCCATGAACATTTGCTTTTCCGGTTCCTGCGGGAAGTCAAAGCCTTTTTCTTTCTTCACGATTTCTTTGAATTCGTTAACGAGAACTTTCAAGTCTTCCGCGGACAAGTCGGTGTCGGATGCCGCTTTTGAACTCTCTTTTCGTTTTTCCAAAACTTTTTCAAAAACGTTGAATTCAATACCTAAAACGACATCGCCGAACATTGAGATGAAACGGCGGTAACAGTCAAAAGCGAAACGGGCGTTTTCGGTCTTGTTGGCAAGGCCGATAACGGATTGATCATTCAGTCCTAAATTTAAAACAGTGTCCATCATTCCGGGCATGGAGATGCGCGCGCCGGAACGGACAGAAACAAGAAGAGGGTCTTTAGCGTCACCGAGTTTTTTACCGGTGCTTTTTTCCAACTCTTTGACGGCTTTCAATATTTCGCCGCGCATTTCGTCCGTCAACCCTTTGACAGCCAAATAATGCGTGCACGCTTCTGTTGTAATTGTGAACCCCGGGGGCACCGGAATATTTAAATTTGCCATCTCGGCGAGGTTTGCGCCTTTACCGCCGAGTAAATCTTTCATATTGCTTTTCCCTTCAGTTTGGCCGGCGCCAAACATGTAAACGTACTTTGACAAAGTCTCCCTCCACTGTTTTGCTCATTTTTTGATTATTCGATTCTAATGTTCGATTCTTCTGTGCTTATCTGTGGCGCGTTTCGTTTTTGTATCCCCGCCCACCCGCTAACCGCGGATAAAAACCCTTGCCGCTGCAGGGGGCGCTGATTTAAGTTTTACAAGTTTTAAGTTTTAAGTTTTAAGTTTTATAAGTATTACAAATTAAAAATTGATTAAAATAAGAACATCGAAAAAGCAAACGGCATGATTCGCCACAAATCGGCTGCCATTCGCTTCAGTCAAACGTATGGTTGGAGATTGAAGGATGATTAATATAAATCTGTTCGTTGACTATGCGAAAATTTTTCGTCATGCCATAGAAATATGATAGATATTTTGAACAAAATGACAAAAGAAAACTCCCAACATGACAGCGTCCAAAATATAATTTTCAAATTCAAGTAAAGTATAAATAACAATTAAAAGTAGGAACCGCCCTTTTCTTCAGTACCCTCGGCCTCGGCGCCCGATGACGATGAACGATAAAGATGGCGATGAAGATGAAAATGAAGATGGCGCAGTGACAGTGCCAACAGGGAAGGTGCCGACAGGGAAGGTGCCGACAGGGAAGGTGGTAACAGGGAAGGTGCCGACAGGGAAGGTGCCGACAGGGAAGGTGGTAACAGTGGCGGTAGCAGTGCCACGTTCGCGAAGCGAACGGCTATTACAAAAAAAAGCTGATGATGTGACTGCTGCTGATGTGACTGCTACATGCATTGGCTGCCTGCATTTGCTACCTGCGTTTGCTACATGCATTGGCTGCCACCTGCCGTTTGGAACTTGCTACATGCATTAGCTGCCACCTGCCGTTTGGAACTTGCTACATGCATTAGCTGCCACCTGCCATTTGGAACTTGCTACATGCATCTGCTTTTTTTTGTAATAGCCGTTCGCTTCGCGAACGTGGCACAGCTACCGCCAATGCAACTACCGCCACTGCTACCAACGCCACTGCTGCTGTGCCTGCTCCTGCTGTGCCTGCTCCTGCTGTGCCTGCTCCTGCTGTGCCTGCTCCTGCTGTGCCTGCTCCTGCCGTGCCTGCTCCTGCTGTGCCTGCTCCAGCTGTACTTGCTGCCACTGTGCCACGTTCGCGAAGCGAACGGCTGTTTAAAAAAAAGTTGCTGTTGCCGTTCCTGCTGCTACTGTACCTGCTGCCACTGCACCTGCTACCGCTGTACCTGCTGCTGCCACTGTTCCTGCAACTGCTGCCACTGTGCCTGCTGCTGCCGCTGTTTCCACTAACGCAACCTGTACTGTCTATATTCCCGCCGCTTTACTCGCCGATAACACTCATCTCTGAAATCCTTATTGATGGCGTCACGATGCCGCCGACATTTTTGACATCTCTTCCGGCGCCGTCTATGTTTTTCAGCATCTCGAATACGTTGCCGGAAATCATGACGGATTTGATGGGGGTTGTGAGTTCGCCGTTTTCGATTAGGAAGGCGTTTCGGCCTTCCACCGAGAAGTCGCCCGATATTTCGTTGGCGGTGTGAGCGCCGATGATTGTGTTGATGTAGATGCCTTTTTTCGTTTCGGCGATGATGTCAGAGGGGGGGTATTCGATGATGAAGTTGCTCAAGTCAACGGATGGTGCTGCTGCGTATGAAGGGCGGTATCCGTTGCCCGTGCTTTTCACGCCGTCTTTGCCGGCGGTGTAGCTGTCATACAGGTATGATGACAAAACGCCTTTCTCGATAACGGGTGTTCGCTGCGTCGGGACGCCTTCGTCATCAAAGGGGGCGCTCGCGATACCGCCGGCCAGAGCGCCGTCATCGATGACCGATAAGCCTGAGACAGCGATTTCTTCGCCGAGGCGGCCCGCTAAGCCGGAGCGGCCTTTTTGGACGTTGTCGGCGTCAACGGATGACGCGAGCGTATTTTCCAAAATATCAGAAAAAGAAAACGGATGGAAAATGACCGGCATCTTTTCAATGCCGACAGAAATCCCTTTTAAAGATTTCTTCGCCAACTCGGCGGCGTTTTTGCCGATAGACGCAAAATCCAATTCATTCCGGCGGGAAACAGCGTAATCGTAAGCCGTCGAAACCTCACCCGATTGAGTCGTCACGTCGGCGAAACCTGACACGGATGTCCCCCTCTTCTCGCCGGCGAGGCCGTTCGTATTCATAATAAAAAAATAAGAAACCGACCGCGAAAACCCGCCGGATGTCGGGATCATGTTTTCAACTTCTTTCACGCCCGAAATCATATCCGCCGCACAGCCGATACACTCTTCCAAACTCATTTCAACAATCTTGTCATCAAACAAACCGCCGACGGATTGATAACCGCCGCCGCCGCCACCGCCGCCACCGCACTTTTCGGGAAGACTCTTAAAAAACGGGTCCGCTTCCATCACCTTAGCCGAAGCAATCGCCGCCCTCATCGTCTCTTCAAGACCCGACATGACATTGGTGCCGGCAAAACCCGCGGCGCCGTTCACGACCGCGCGAACGCCGTACCCGGTCTTCACGCTCCTCTTCGCCGTTTCAATAACGTCTTTATTAAATTGAATGCTCGTCGATTCAACAACAGACAACACGATTTCGGCTTCCGCCGCGCCCCATCCTTCTGACAGTTTCAGCGTTTTTTCAACACCGGCTTTGACATCTTCAACGGAAAACGCGCCGATTGGAAATATATCCGCCATCTCAAGCGCCTCCAACCGTTGCTTTTGAAATCGAAATGTGAGGCGCCCCGTCGGTGACGGGAACCGTCTGTCCGGCTTTCCCGCAATGCCCGGCATGGAGTTTGACATCGTTTCCGACCATTTTGATTTGCTTTAAGATATCCAGCGTTTGCCCCGACAGCGAAACATCGCGAACAAGGTCGGTGATTTCGCCGTTTTTAATAAGGTAGCCCTTTTCCGCGTTAAACTGAAAAACGCCTTCGCCCGTGTTGACTTGGCCCCCGCGGGAACCGATCAGATAAATACCGTCTTTAATGTCTTCCAATATTTCTTCAAAAGAGGCGCCGCCCTTTCCGATGTAAGTATTGCTCATACGGACAACGGGCATGGCGTAACCCTGCGCGCGCGCGTGCCCGACGTTCCCGACGTACCCCGCGTTACCGGCGCGCCCGACGTACTCGGCGTTACCGGCACGCCCGGCATCACCGGCGCTTCCGGATTCGCCGCCGAAAATGCCGGCGGTTTCGCGGGAGTGCATGAAAGCGTTCAAAACACCGTCTTTAATCAGAACGGTTTTTTCCGGCGAAACGCCTTCGGCGTCAAACGGATAGAATCCGTATTCGTGCAGTGTCGGGTCGTCAATGACTGTCAATTCCGGGATTGCGATTTGTTCCCCGAGCTTTCCCGCCATGACCGAATCTCCCTGAAGCACCAAATCCGCTTCCGACGCGTGGCCGACCGCTTCGTGTGTAAAGACGCCCGCCAATTCCGGGTCCAAAACAACGGGAAGCGCGCCGCCTTTCGGCGTTTTGGCATTCAGCAATTCCAGCGCCGTTTTCGCCGCTTCCCGCGCCAGTGAAAACGGGTCGTTTCGTTCAAAAATTTCATAGCCGGCAATGTTAAAACGGCTTTCTCGGCCCGCCTGATAACAGCTGCCCTCCGCCGCGACAGCCGAAATCGAAAAACCGCTTCTGACCGTCCGATATTCCTTTTCATCCCCTTCCGAATTGAAATATCTTGTCAAAAGAATCGCTTCGGAATAAGAAACGCGCGTGCTTTTAATCCCTTCCTCCCGAGCGCATTTTTCAATGTCGCGAAGCATTTGCGCTTTCTCTTCAGCCGAAATATCATCAGGATTGATTTTAATAACGGGCATGCTGCCGATTTTTTTTCTTCTGCTCCTTTCGGAAACCGTTTTCAACTCGATTCTTTCTTTCGGCGTCCGCCTGTTCATCGACGCCGCAAGCTCCGACGCGTTTTGAATCCCCGCCTGCAAATCCGCGTCGCCGTCGGCGGATGTATACCCCCAAGACCCGCCGCAAAGCGCCCGGATGCCCGCGCCTTTCGTATTGTTCCTCGAAACCGTTTCCAACTCCCCGTTGTCTAAAATAATCGTCATGGAATGTCCTTCGACCTGATTGACATCATAATACTGAACGCGATCCATTGATAATTCCTCCCATTGTTTTTGATTCCATTTCCTTCAATTGTTTTTGATACTCTCAATCGTTTTTAAGATTTTAAGATTTCTGACACGCTTTAAGATTTTTTAATATAAAATATAATAATGCTCATTCTGATAATAACTGTTTTTCATATAAAATTCAAAACCGGTTTCATAAATTTAAGAACAATTTTAAATATTTATTTATCAGTTGTATGGATACGATTTAACAAGACGTCATTGATATTGGCAACGAACGGAACACAGAATTAAGATTAAGAGTTACAGAGTTAAGAGTTACAGAGTAAAGAGTTACAGAGTAAAGAGTTACAGAGTAAAGAGTTACAGAGTAAAGAGTTACAGAGTAAAGAGTTACAGAGTAAAGAGTTACAGAGTAAAGAGTTAAGAGTTATTGAGTTACAGAGTTATGCAGAGTTAAAAACTATGGCTGTTAATAAAATCGCGTCCGACACCCTTGACTTTATTTTGGAATCCTGTAAAGCGTCTCATCCTCACGAGTTCGGCGCCCTTTTGGAAGCGGAAGGAGAAACGATTATCAATGTCATCTACCTGCCGGGAACGGACACAACGCGGCGAAGCGTCAGCTTGAAAACATGGATGATGCCGAATATGCCGCACGCCGGCTCCGTTCACAGCCACCCCAGCGGCGCCGCGCGCCCTTCCGAACAAGACTTAATCTTTTTCCGGTCAAATGAAGTCAATATCATCGTCGCAAGCCCGTACACGCGAAGCTCGTGGAATGCGTTTGACAACAGCGGCAATTTGATGAGGCTCGAAATTGTGGATTACGATTTCGGCGATGAAGAATATGACTTTGAAGAGTGGAAATGAAGAAGACGAAAAGTGAAGAAAAAGATAAATAAAACAAGCGGCAAATGAATTAAAGATAAAAAAAAGATAAAAAGATAAAAAAAGATAAAAAAACCATTCCTGAAATCTGATGATACAAAAATGATAGACTTATCCGTTATTCCTGAATCAAGCGGCTGTTACATTTACCGCGATAAAGACAATGAAATCATCTACATCGGCAAGGCGAAAGATCTTAAAAAACGTGTGTCCAGTTATTTTCAAAAACGAGAATTAGATCAAAAGACCCGCCTTTTGGTGAAGCACATTGATTCCGTTGACTTCATTGTCACTTCCAATGAGGTCGAAGCGCTGATTTTGGAAAACACGCTGATCAAAAAGCACACGCCGAAATACAATATTGATTTAAAAGACTCAAAGAGCTACGCTTTTATTCACATCAGCGGCGACGCGTACCCAAGAATCGGAATTCTTCGGCGGGCCGTTGCCGGCGGAAAACTTTACGGCCCCTTCGTTTCCGCAAAAGAAAGAGACGAGATTTTGGAAGTCGTCAAACGAACGTTCAAACTGCGCTCCTGCCGGAACATGCAAAAGCGCCCCTGCCTTCGCTATCACATCCAAAACTGTTCCGCGCCCTGCGCCGGATATATCACACCCGAAGAATACAAAAAAAGCATAGATAAAGCGGAATCCGTTCTACGCGGCAACTCGGCGGAGCTGGAGGCGAAACTGTACGCCGAAATGGAAGAACACTCGAAAAAACAGGAGTTTGAGCTGGCGCGCGATGCCCGCGACCAAATTCACGCGCTGGAATACCTGAGCAACCGTCAACGGATGGACCGGAAAATCGACCACGATGAAGACGTCATCAACTACATCGCCCGCAACGGAAAAATTTACATCATGGTTTTCAACGTCATCAAAGGAACATTGGTCGGCAAAGAAGAATTCGCATTCCAATTCCACCGCAATTTTTTAGAAGAATTCCTGATACGCTACTACTCGGAACACGAAACGCCTTCAGAAATAATTCTGCCGGACGCATCCGAAATTCTGGAAGAGGAAGCCTATACGGGAACAGATGAAACGGCAACAGGCAAAGCAGAGGCGGCAGCAGGCAAAGCAGAGGCGGCAGCAGGCAAAGCAGAGGCGGCAGCAGGCAAAACGACAGCCGGCGAGACAGAAGAAGATGAAACAGAAGAAGACAAAACGGAAGAAGACGAACCGGAAGAGAGAGTGAATGAAACGGGCGCCGCTTATAAAACGGAACATGATTCCGCCAAAGCGGAAAACATCAGCCGCTCATTGATTGAATTTTTATCCCAAAGGCACGGCAAAACCGTTAAAATCACAATCCCAAGACGCGGCGACAAGAAAAATTTGCTGACGCTGGCTGAAAAAAACATCGAACTGACTTTCTTCGGCTCGATGGCAAAAGTGGAAGACCTCGGCAAACGCCTGATGCTGCCCGAACCGCCGCGCACGATTGAGTGCTTTGACATCTCACATTTATCGGGAACGCACACCGTCGCCTCAATGGTTCGGTTTTTCGACGGCAAACCGGATAAACCGAATTACCGCCGCTTCAAAATCAAAACCGTGGAAGGTATTGACGATTTCGCGTCCATCGCCGAGGTCGTCAGGCGCCGCTACTCCAAACTGCTTGAAGAAGGAAAACCGTTCCCGGATTTGATTGTGATTGACGGCGGCAAAGGCCAACTGTCTTCTGCCGAAGCTGTTTTGAAAGAACTCGGCGTGAAGACGCCCGTCATATCGCTGGCGAAACGCGAAGAAGAGATTTATATCCCGGGACTGAAGGACCCAATCCCGATTAAAAAAACCGAAAAAGCCTCCCTCTACTTACAAGAAATACGTGATGAAGCACACCGTTTCGCAATTGCGTACAACAGGCTGCTGCGCGAAAAGGCGCTGAAAGACTGAAAAACGAGACCGACAGAAGCGAATTGAAGCTGACAGAAACTGATTGAAGCTGACAAAAGCGGATAGAGGCAGACTGAAGCGGATAGAAGCTGTATCAGAACTTTCACCGAGCTTATTAAAGGTTTATATTTCGAAAAATCAATAAGAGCGAAAAGAGGCGGAGCTTGATTGACAATGATTTATTTTAAAGACACAGCAATCGGAAAAATCGGTATTGAAGAAACGGGCGGGTATATTACCAAACTCGTTTTTGAAAATGACGTCAAAAAAATCGGCGAATCCCGCGCGATTTTCGACGAAAAAGAAGCGCCCCCTATTCTTTTGAAAGCATTTCAACAGCTGGATGAATATTTAAACGGAGAGCGAACCGTTTTTGATTTACCGCTGGCGCCGAAAGGAACGCCGTTCACGGAAAAAGTTTGGGCGGCGCTTCGTGAAATCCCTTACGGCAGAACTGTTTCATACAAAGATGTCGCCGAGGCAATCGGCAACCCGAGAGCGAGCCGCGCCGTCGGGACGGCGAACAACAAAAACCCTATCGCGATTTTTATCCCCTGCCACCGCGTCATCGGCAGCAACGGAAAATTGGTCGGCTACTCGGCGGGAACAGATTTGAAACAGAAGTTGCTGGCGCTGGAAAACACAGAAGAATGCGACTGAATTAAACGGAAAGGAAAAAGGGGAAGGAAAGAAAGGGAAAGGAAAAAGGGGAAGGAAAAAAAGGGGAAGGAAAGAAAGGGAAAGGAAAGAAAGGGAAAGGAAAGAAAGGGAAAGGAAAGAAAGGGAAAGGAAAGAAAATGGAGAGACAGAAAATGTTAACAGCGAATTACGTAAAAGCCGTTTTGGAAGAAGCGGGCGACCCCGCGAGAGCGAAGCACATGCAAAGGTATTTCAAAACCGCCCCCGGCGACTACGGCGAAAATGATATTTTCATCGGCGTCGCCGTTCCCGAAATGCGGGCGCTGGCGCGGCGGGAATACAAAAACATCTCATTGGATGACATCAAAATATTGATCACCTCCACGATTCATGAACATCGGCAGACCGCCCTTTTCGTTCTTGTAGAAAAATACAATGACGCCCGCCGAAAAACGATTGGGAAAGGGAAAAAAACGTCTGTTGAATGCGAGAAAGAAGCGGGACGGGAAAAAAAAGAAATCGTAACGCTGTATCTTGAAAACTTGGCAGGCGTCAACAACTGGGATTTGACAGACGCGTCCGCGTCGTATATTCTCGGCGAATGGTTTTTGGAAACAGAGCCGGAAACGCTTGGCGACAAAACCCTGAGACGCCTCTCGGAATCCGAAAATCTGTGGGAACAGCGCATCAGCGTGATGACGACATACGCGTTCATC
Source organism: Candidatus Methanimicrococcus labiotermitis (assembly GCA_009784005.1). GTDB lineage: Archaea > Halobacteriota > Methanosarcinia > Methanosarcinales > Methanosarcinaceae > Methanimicrococcus > Methanimicrococcus labiotermitis. Next base: position 4,583 of record WRCE01000022.1, on the reverse strand, counting down.
AAGCAAGACATCTTTGACCCGACGCTTCGCCTCTGCGTGCATTTCCTCCCTTCCACCCATGATTTGATTCACAAATGTACAGGCTGGATGCTGCGCGAAATCGGCAAACGGGATGAAACGGTTTTAGTCAGATTTTTAGAGGAAAACGCCGAAAAAATGCCGCGAACAATGCTTCGCTACGCGATTGAGAAAATGAGACCGGAACAAAAAGAGAAATACATGAAAATAAAAAAAAGATGACGAAGCGGAATCATTCCCTGAGTTCATCTTTATGGCGCTTAACAATTTCGGCAGCGATTGACCGGCTGCTGTAAAAACTGCCGTCTGCCGCAGGCAAACGAATCACTTTGGAAGAGAAGCCGCGCCGATTGAGTTCTTCTTCCAGCTCTTTTTCTTTGAATTTTTGGTCAAAACCGAGAACGATAATATCCGGCCGAATGGAAGCAACCGGTTCAAAATAGTCTGTCAGGCTGCCGAGAAGGGCGTAATCGACGGGTTTTAACGCGCCGACCATTTCCAAACGCTGCTTTTCAGGAAGGACGGGGGACGGCTTGTGGTGAACGTTGACATCGCGGCTGACGATAACATAAAGTTCATCGCCGAGCTCTTTGGCCTTCTCTAAAAAATAAAGGTGGCCGGGATGCAAAATATCAAAAGTACCTGTCGCCAAAATACGCGTCACTGATGTCACCTGCAACAGAAGGGGTCAAACCCATAAAAAATTAACCGAAATAAAGGCAAAACAAAAACTGATACAATATTTCACGAAAACCGTTACAGCACAGGATACGCGGGATTTTTGAGGCCGTCGCTTTCCTGATACAGCGTCAGCGTAAACACCGTCCGGTCATCGGTATGTTCCGTCAGAGACAAATCGCCGCTGTACCGGCAAGCAATTTTCCGAGCGGCAAAAAATGCCATCTGACCCGGGTCCTTTGTCATGCGCTGGTCATCGTTATTTAAAATCCAATCCGCCAAACCATCCGGAATTGAAAAATCGGGGAAAATGATGTCAATGCGGCATTTCGGAAAATCGTCTTCTTCAAAGAGAGAAATGTTAAAAAGCATCTTTTCAATGACCTTTTCAACGTTTTCAACGGTCTTTTCATCGGCCTTTTCACCGGTCTTTTCAACGGATTTCTCCGCCCGCATCATGTTGACAAACAATAATTCAAAGAGAGAGGGGAAAGAAGAATCCGCAAAAACATAGCAATCCGATCCCGTTATTTCATAATCGACTGACGGGCGGGCGGACAGAGCTTTTCGGATAGCCGCTTTGCACGAATAAAAACAGATTTCGCCGCCGCTGAAGATATGCGGCTCGATTTCTTTCAAAGAATCAATGTGTTCCAAGCTTTTGTAAGACGCCTCAGAGATTTTGTCCAAATACTTTTCTTCGTTTGTTAATTTATACAAATCAAGAGACATGATAATGGCATTGTGGTAATTTTTCAAGTCATGCTTAAATGAGTCATAAAAGCGGCTCGTAAACTCATGGTAGCACTTAGAATATTGATTGAAGAGAGGCGCGGACGGCCTGAAACATCGGGTCTCTTCATCCGTTTTGACCTGTTTTTCCATATTCATTCCCAAACAATTCCCAATAATTCCAAAATAATTCCCAATAATAATGAATTTTTCAGCATTCGTGTCACAGATTGAAACAAATGCATCAATTTAGTACAAACGTTTATTATTTAATTTTAATTGTAAAATAACCTTAATTTTTCAAACCAAAACTTCTTTTGTTTTACTATAAAGACTTATCATTTGATGATTGGAAACTCGTTACAAAGGTCATAATGAATAACAATAGTATAACAATATAATAATCATCACAATTGTTTAAAAACGATGTGCTCCCGACCAATAGTGATAATGTGTTCTTGATGTGAATAATAGCCAATAAATGGACAATAAACAAACAATAATGGACAACAATAGACAATAATATAAAAATAATATAAAAATAAATTATAGCAAAAGAAGAATTATAAAACAGACAAGCAGAATCAAAAGGCGCTGCAAGTGATGAAGCAAAGGATCGCCCAATAGATATAACCCATAGTAATAATTGCCGAGTAAATTTATATAGTATTGAGACCTTGACAACTTCCCCGAAAAATGTTATTCAGGCTTATTGGCCGCTCGCGGCAAAATGAATAAACAAAATAAAAACGATTAAACAAAATAAAAACGAATTAAACAAGATTAATTAAACAGGAACCTCTAACAATTAAAGAACCTGAAAATAAACAAAGTCTAAGCAAAGTCTAAAAACCGCGGTTTATCGCGGTGATGAAAAGGAGACGAACATTAAATGGCGAAAACGATTGATGAAATCAATAAAAAAATTGCCTCCGGTGATGTCTGCGTTGTGACGGCGGAAGAAATGGCCGACATCGTTGATGACATCGGAGCGGAGAAGGCCGCTTTGGAAGTTGATGTGGTGACCACAGGGACCTTCGGCGCTATGTGTTCGTCGGGCGTCTTCTTGAATTTCGGACATGCCGAAATACCCATCAAAATAACAAAGATGTTCATGAACGGCGTAGAAGCTTACAGCGGCCTCGCTGCCGTTGACTCATATTTGGGCGCGGCGCAGGTGTCGGAAAAGGTCGGCATGAAATACGGCGGCGCGCATGTCATTGAAGACCTGATTTGCGGCAAAGAAATCGAAATCACCGCTCAATCCTACGGAACGGACTGTTATCCGAGAAAGGAATTAACGACCACCGTGACGCTGAACGACTTGAATCAAGCCATCATGGTCAATCCGAGAAACGCATACCAGCGTTATGACGCCGCGACAAACGGCTCCAGAAAAACGCTTCACACTTACATGGGAAAACTACTTCCCGACTTCAAAAACGTGACGTACTCGGGCGCCGGCATCCTGTCGCCGCTATCAAATGACCCGACATACCGAACAATCGGCGCGGGCACAAAAATATTTATGGGCGGCGCCGAAGGCACAATCGTCGGCGAAGGGACACAGTGTTCAACGGCTTCCGGTTTTGCAACGCTCATGACAACGGCAAATCTCAAAGAGATGACAAAGGAATATGTCAACGCCGCCACTTTTGAGGGATACGGCACTTCCCTTTACCTCGGCCTCGGAATCCCGATTCCGATATTGGACGCCGAAATGGCTGAAGCGACCGCCGTCAGAGACGCGGACATCGAAGTCAGCGTCAAAGATTACAGCGTCGACAGACGCGACAGGCCGGTGATCAGAAAGGTCAGTTATGAAGAACTCAAGTCGGGAAGCATTGTGCTTGACGGCAAAGACGTAACAACTTCACCCATATCAAGTTTTAAAAAGGCGCGGGACGTGGCGAACGAATTGAAGAAACGGATTGACGCCGGAACCTTCTTCTTAGGCAAAAACACGACAACGCTTCCGAAAAACCAAACCACGAAACCGATGAAAGAAACAAACAAAATGCCGTCGGCCCGCGACGTGATGAGCAAAGAAGTGGTGACGGTCGAGAAAACCGAAAGCATCATAGAAGCGGCGAAACTGATGAAACGAAATGAAAGAAACCATGTCTCCGTCGTTTCAAAAGGAAAATTGGTCGGCATCATTACAACTTGGGACATATCAAAAGCAGTCGCGGACGGCAAAGCGGTCGCTGAAGGAAAAGTCGGAACAGTCGAAGCTTGCATGACAAAAAACGTCGTGACCTGCGCGCCGAACGAAACCGCGGATGTTGTCGCGAAGCGTTTGGACGAATTTAAAATATCGGCGATACCCGTCATTGATGAAAATCAAAATGTGATCGGTATGCTGACAAGCGAACATATCAGCAAATTATTCACGAGAGGGAAATACGAATGAAGATAAAAATCAGCTTTCCCGAGGAACGGGTCAAATCGCCGATCCTTTCGGAAATTATCTTAAAAACCGGAATACTGGTCAGTATTGTCTCCTCCCGCGTAGACGCGACCGGCGGAGAAGTCATCATTGAGATTCCTGACAAATACTATGACACCATCCGCGATGAATTTGTCGCGCGCGGTATCTCGGCCGTCCCTCTGAACACGCCCATCTGCCGAAACAAAAACGAATGCGTCGATTGCGGCGCCTGCATCTCCGTTTGCCCGTCCAAAGTGTACGGCTTTGACGCCGACTGGAACCTGACAATGGACATCCAAAAATGCGTTCGCTGCGGCCTTTGTATTGACATGTGCCCTCAGCAAGCGCTGTCTATAAAAACCGATTGCTGACGTCATAACTGCTGACACCGGAGACGTCATTATCCTTTTTTTAAAATCTGAATGAAAAATAAAAAATGAAAATCGCGGCCAAAGAGTATTATGGCCGCGAATTTTGCGCCGGTCCGGCGAATAAGCTCCCTTCTGTTGCTGTACTTTCAAAGAACATTCTTATCTTTGATTCTTCAATCTGAAAATTGAAACGTACGGCGGCATTCGGCTTTGCGTCTTTTAACTTCGGGCGCGCTTTCAAATCAAACGCGTTCCCCGAATTCAACTTGCACCTGCGGGGTTTTACCGTTGCATCCGTGCGCCGCGCGTCTCCGTTCTTCACTTCATCGCTGACGCGGCCCGGTATCGTTTCT